>NZ_DGRF01000092.1:0-16104 GCF_002390995.1 Clostridium sp. UBA4395 | reverse complement strand
TATAAGTTTTTCAGTGACCTCTAAAAATAGTATAAATTTTGTGTAGATATTCTAATTTTATATAAATAGATAAACCTAGTGATAATAGAAATTTTATCACTGGGTTTATTTTTTGTTCAGTGGGTTAATATATAATTAATTACTTTTAGATATTTAATACTTCAAAGAATATATGATTTAAATAATAATGTATAAAAATATGTGAACTTTAACAAACTATAAATAATTATATAATAGGGGGTTGTTTATGTCAGACTATAAAATGAATATATATGGACAGATTAGATTAAGCGATTATAGTTCTATTCATGACTATATGGGAATAATTGGACCGTTAGATAACTTCCAAATTGAGATGAACGAAGCAAAAGTAGAAGATGCAAAAGTATTATGTAACATTTTGGAAAGTGATAAATTTGATATAGTTGAGAGAGGAGGAAGAAATGATGGTAAGTACTATATTCATGCCACAAAACGAAGATGAAAAATTATTAAAAGATGAATTCGGAATTGGATCTCATAAAATTGTTGAGCAAAACGATAATCTTATGCTACTAGATGAATTGTTTCATGATACAAAAGTGTTACCTAATAGAATACAATTAGAGAAATTTGATATTTATAAGGATTAATGTGCTAGTATAATTAGTAGGCTTTAGATAGTATGCAAGTATGTAAGTTTTAAGAGGACTTACTATTTGCATATTTTTTTACTTATATAAAAATATAAAAATCTTAATATTCTTAGATATGAATTCAATGTATAAGCATAGAATTTAAATGTGATATATTTGCATATTTAGAGAAGTTATATTAAAATTGGTATATTAATAAGTTTTAATTTAATGTAGGAGGAGAAGAAGTGACAACAACTGTATATTTAACTCGTCATGGACAAACTCAATGGAATGTAGAAGGGAGGATGCAAGGTTGGAATGACTCTCCTTTAACAGAGCTAGGAGTAAAACAAGCAGAATGGCTTGGAGAGAGATTAAAAGGAATTAATTTAGACAAGATATACTCAAGTTCTAGTGGTAGAGCCTATAAGACAGCAGAAATAATTAATGAAAATAAGAGTGTTGAACTTATAAGTCATGATGGACTAAGAGAATTGAAATTAGGTAAATTCCAAGGATTGAACCAAGATGAAATAAAGAAAATGTATCCAGAACAATATTATAATTATTGGAATAAACCAGAAATATATAAACCTGTAGGCGATGGAGAGACCATTGAAGAGCTCATTGAAAGAATTGATAAAGCAATTATGGAAATTATAGAAGAAAATACAGGAAAAAATATTCTTATAGTTACACATACTATGCCTATAAAAGCATTACTTTGTAGTTTGGAAAATATCGATATAAGTAATTTTTGGATGGAGCCATACATAAAGCAGACAAGCCTTACAACTATAGAATTTGATGATAAAATACATAAGATAGTGCAGTGTGCAGATATATCACACCATGAATATCAAGTGAAAGAATATAATGAATAGGAAGATAATCATTGGGGGATTGTTAAGTTATGGATAGTTTCTCACTTAAACTATTGGCCTGTGTAACTATGCTAATTGATCATACAGGAGCCATATTTTTCCCAGAAATAATGTTTTTTAGAATCATTGGAAGAGTGGCATTTCCTATATATGCATTTTTAATAACAGAGGGATATAGTAGGACTAAGAATATAAAAAGATATATGTTTAGGCTATTTATTTTAGCTATCATATCACAGATACCTTACATGCTAGCATTTGAGACTAAAGGACTAAATGTATTTTTCACACTTCTTTCAGGAATATTTATTATGCTAATACTAGACAAAAAAGTTCATTGTTACAAGGTAAAGTATGATATTAAGATATCCAAAGAAGTATTTGATATTTCTATATATATAATTAAATTTGTCATTATATTAGGAATACTATATATCTTAGAGAAATTTCAATCTGATTATGCAATATATGGAGTTTGTATCATATTATGCTTTAAGATGTTTAAAGAGAATTTTAAAAAATTAACACTCTCTATGATAGGATTGAATTTTTTATATACTATACCATATTTAAAATATTTTATGGAACCATTTGGAGTAAACTTTAGAGTTTTTCTTCAAGCAACTTGCATTAATAGTTTATTTTTTATTTATCATTACAATGGGAGTGAAGGTAAAAAAATAAAATTTCTATTTTATGGGTTTTATCCACTTCACTTATTAGTTTTAGTATATATTAGATATATTCTAATATATGGTATATAATAATTATTAGGGTTTATAGAAAATACTGATGAAAAGGGGATTAATTATGAATAAGATTTTTTTTGTTACTAACAGACAAAAGTTAGGGGATGTGCTTTCTCAAAATTCTATAGCTATCTTTTTTGCTGGACAAGCTCCTTATAAGTCCGCAGATGAGACTTATCCATTTACACCAAACAGAAACTTTTATTATTTAACCGGTATTGATGAAGAAAAAATGATCATGGTGATGATAAATATTAATGGCAAAGTGTCAGAAATGTTATTTATACAAGAGAATGATCCTGTCATGGCTAAATGGGTTGGCGAAACAATAAGTGAAGATAAAGCAAAAGAAGTTTCAGGTATAGAGGATATTAAGTTTTTAAAAGATTTTGAAAGTACTATTGCAAGTTATTTTGATAGATTTAATATTAATAATGTGTATTTAGATTTAGAAAGACAAGAATTTGATATTCCACAAACATCATCTCAAAATTTTGCGGTAGATATTATGAAAAGATATCCATATGTAAGAGTTAAAAATATATATCATGATATAGCTTTACTTAGAACTATAAAAAGAGAAGAAGAAATTGAATTAATTAAAAAAGCTATAGATATAACTTATGATGGGATAAAAGAAATATGGAGTAATGCTAAACCAGGCATGAAAGAGTATGAAATTGAAGCATATTTTAATTATATTTTAAAGAAAAATGGAGTTAAGGATTTTGCATTTCCAACTATTGCAGCCACTGGAAAGAATGCAACCATACTTCATTATGTAGATAATAATACTAAGACTGAAGATGGAGAGCTTATGCTTTTAGACTTAGGGGCACAATATAAATATTACAATGGGGATATAAGTAGAACTTTTCCTATTAATGGGAAGTTTTCAGAAAGACAAAAAGAAGTATATAATATTGTATTAGAAGCTAATGAAACTGTTATGAAATCAGTAAAACCAGGAATTACTACTGGTGAATTACAAGACATAACTAAAAGAGTTCTTGCTCAGGGATGTAAGAGAATTGGACTTATAAAGGAAGACTCAGAGTTAAATAAATACTACTATCATGGTGTAGCACATCCATTAGGATTAGATACCCATGATGTAGGACCGAGAAATATAGAGCTTAAACCAGGTATGATTATTACGGATGAGCCGGGACTTTATATAGAAGAAGAAGGTATAGGTGTTAGAATTGAAGATGATATTCTAGTTACAGAGGATGGTTATGTAAATCTTTCTGCTCATATAATTAAAAGTATAGAAGATATAGAAATGTTTATGAGTAAAAATAATGATTAATTTCTTAGAAGTAAAAGTTTTTTTGCTGAAGATTTATGTATATTAATTAAAGAGTATTTTAATAAGTTCATAGAGAATTTAAGCTTCAGTAGAAGGAGTTTTTCTGCTGGGGCTTAAAACATGTTTATAGAACAATTTTTTTAATTTTACTAGGAGATATGGAGGAATTTTAATGTTAAAGAGATTTATATCTTATTACAAACCACACAAAACTCTATTTATAATTGATATGATATGTGCATTTTTAGTAGCAGCTATGGATTTAGTATTTCCTATGTTTACAAATTACCTATTAAAGGATGCAATTCCTAATAAGAATCTAAGAACAATATTAATATTTACAATTGTCTTAGTATTATTGTATGTAGTTAAGCTTATAGCAAATTATATAATAGATTATTGGGGTCATGTAATGGGTGTAAGGCTTCAATATGATATGAGAAAAGAAGTTTTTGCCCATCTACAGACATTACCATTTAGCTATTTCGATGATAATAAGACTGGAAATATTATGTCACGTATTGTTAATGATCTAATGGATATTTCTGAGCTGGCACATCATGGACCAGAAGATGTATTTATTTCAATAATAATGCTTATAGGATCCTTTGGGTTACTATGTGCTATAAATATAAAATTAACATTAATAATATTTGCTTGTATACCTATAATTATAATATTTACTATGACTAAGAGAATGAAAATGTCCAAGGCATTTTATGATGTTAGAAAGAAGATAGCTGTAGTTAATACTAAGCTAGAAAATAGTATATCAGGAATAAGAGTTGCTAAATCTTTTACTAATGAAGAATATGAAATGGAAAAGTTTGATGAAGGAAATACTCAATTTAGAACTAGTAGATCTTCTGCTTATAAATATATGGCAGAGTTCATGTCTGGAATGAGATTTTTTGTAGACATGCTAAATGTAGTTGTTTTAGGATTTGGAGGTTACTTCGTATATAAAGGGGAATTAGGCGTAATTGATCTATCTACTTATTTTCTATATGTAGCATATTTTATGCAACCAATAAGAAGATTAACATCATTTGTGGAACAATATCAATCAGGTATGTCAGGATTTAAGCGTTTTGTAGAGTTAATGGATACTAAACCAGACATAGTAGATAGTGATAATGCAAGAGAATTTAAAGATGTACAAGGTGAAATTAAGTTTAAAAATGCTACCTTTAAATATGAAGGTAGTGAAGAAATATTATCTAACATAAATTTAAAAATAGAAAAAGGTAAGACTTTAGCATTAGTTGGACCATCTGGTGGTGGTAAAACAACTATTTGTCATTTAATTCCAAGATTTTACGAACTAAATAAAGGAAAAATTACCATTGATGGAGAAGATATTAAGAACATAACATTAAAGTCCTTGAGAAAAAACATAGGAATAGTACAGCAAGATGTATTTCTATTTACAGGAACTATAAAAGATAATATTCTCTATGGAAATCCTGAAGCTGACGATGATGAGGTTATTGAAGCAGCTAAAAATGCTAATATTCACGATTTTATCATGTCACTACCAGAAGGATATGAAACTTATGTAGGGGAAAGAGGAGTAAAATTATCTGGGGGTCAAAAGCAAAGAATATCTATTGCTAGAGTATTTTTAAAGAATCCGCCTATATTAATATTAGATGAGGCTACATCAGCGCTTGATAATACTTCAGAGCTTATAATTCAAAAATCTTTAGAAAAGTTATCGAAGGGAAGAACATCTATTATAGTTGCGCATAGACTATCAACTGTTAAAAATGCAGATGAGATTGTAGTATTAACAAATAAGGGAATAGTTGAAAAAGGTGCTCACAAAGAATTGATTAATAGTGGTGAAATTTATGCTAGGTTGTATAACTCACAGTTTAATGGATATTTTAATGATTCGGAATTAGAGTTCTAAAATTATTAATGATATATCTTTAATAATCCAATCATATTATGTTATTTATTTAAGTAAAAATCATATGATAATATGATTTTTGCTTTAAATAATCTATTATATGAAATTAAAATTATTTATAATACTGGAGGAAAAGATGATTAGAAACAAAGAAAATATAGACAAACTATTAAATGATTTAAAGGAGTTTAGCTATGATAAAGATGGTGCTCTTATTGATGTAATTTTAAATGAAAATCTAAATGTTAAAATAAGATGTTATGAAGAAAAATTCATTAAAATAGAGTATTATGATTATGACAATGCTATATCTACTTTATACAAAGATAGAAAATATATAAATAAAGTGCTTTTCCAATAGGGAAGGTACTTTATTTATATACATTTTTAAAAATAATTACAAATTATGGTTTGTCATTGCTAGAATTGGATAGACTAAATATTATAGTATTAGCATTTTGATATATAGATAAAGGGGTTTGTGTAATGTTTAATAAATATAATGATAGAGCAAGACAAGCATTGATGTATGCTCACGGAGAAGCGAAAAGATTTAGACATGGGTATGTAGGCACTGAACATGTATTATTAGGTATTGTGGAAGAGGGCGGCATAGCAGCTAAGGCTCTAGAAAATATGTGTGTTGATGAAATAAAGATTAAAGATAAAATAGAAAAATTAGTTGGCTATGGTGAGGATGAGATATATCCAGAAGATATATATTTTACTCCTAGAACTAAAAAGATGATGGAAGTTAGCCTAGTAGAAGCCAGAAATTTAAATGATAAATTTGTATCTCCGGAGCATATATTATTAGCTATACTTAAAGAAGAAGAGGGTGTAGCCTATACAATATTAGACAATTTAGGAACAAACTTCAATGAATTGCTTGGAATGTTATCCTATAATAAAAAACAATGTGAAATATCATTAAGCAGTAATTCTGACTTTCATGACAGTAGAACTGAAATGAAAATAGAGGAGCCATACAAGTCTAAAAGAAATAAAACTCCAATGATTGATAAGTATGGGAAGGATTTAACTAGATATGCTAGTGAAAACAAGCTTGATCCAGTTATAGGAAGAGAAAGGGATACAGAAAGAGTTTTAGAAATATTATGTAGGAGGCTAAAAAATAATCCATGTTTAATTGGAGATCCTGGAGTGGGCAAGACAGCCATAGTTGAGGGATTAGCACAAAAAATTCAAAGTGATGATGTACCAGAAATGTTATTAAATAAGAGAGTAATCAGTATAGACATGGCTTCTATGGTTGCAGGAGCAAAATATAGAGGAGAATTTGAAGATAGGTTAAAATCTTTAATGGATGAAGTTTGTAAGAGTGAGGATATTATTTTATTCATTGATGAAATTCATACTATAGTAGGAGCTGGTAGTGCGGAAGGTGCAATAGATGCTTCTAACATTTTAAAACCTGCCCTTGCAAGAGGTGAGCTTCAATGCATAGGAGCTACAACCGTAGATGAATATAGAAAGTATATTGAAAAGGATTCTGCTTTAGAAAGAAGATTTCAACCAATTATAATTGAAGAACCTTCTAAGGAAGATGCTATTCAAATACTTAAAGGGTTAAAGAATAAGTATGAAGAACATCATTCAATTAGAATTACAGATGAAGCTATAAGTGCAGCAGTAAATTTATCAGATAGATATATATCAAATAGATACCTACCAGATAAAGCAATAGATCTTTTAGATGAAGCAGGGGCTAAAAGTAGAATAGAAAATTTACAAAGAAATGAAGTTGGAATTTTGGAGCAGAAGCTTAAGAAAAAAATTGAAGAAAAATTACAAGCAATAGATATTCAAGATTTTGAAAAGGCAGCATACATCAGAGATAAAGAATATGAATTAAGACAACAATTAAACTCTAGAAAAAGAACGTTAGTAGAAAGTAATGAAGAAATCAAGATAACGGTAGATGAGGCAGAGATTGCAAGAGTTTTATCAACATGGACTAAAATACCGTTAGAGAAACTTACGTCTAAAGAAACTGATAGATTATTAAATTTAGAGAACATTCTTCATAAAAGAGTTATAGGTCAGGATGAAGCTATTGAAGCTATTGCAAAGGCCATAAGGAGATCAAGGGTAGGACTAAGAGATTGCAAGAGACCTATAGGGAGCTTTATATTTCTAGGACCAACAGGGGTAGGAAAAACTGAATTATCTAAAGCGCTTGCAGAAACTATGTTTGATGATGAAAATTCAATAATTAGAATAGATATGACGGAATATATGGAAAAACACTCTGTATCAAAGCTAATTGGTTCACCACCAGGTTATATAGGGTTTAATGAAGGAGGTCAATTAACAGAGAAAGTTAGGAGAAGTCCATATTCGGTAATACTATTTGATGAAATAGAAAAGGCACATGAAGATATATTTAATATTTTACTTCAGGTACTAGAAGATGGAAGACTTACTGATTCTAAGGGAAGGGTTGTAGATTTTAGGAATACTATAATTATAATGACTTCTAATGCAGGAGCATCTACTATAAAAAAACACCGTTCTATAGGATTTGAAAGATTATCTGATGATAAAAATTGTGATAATGAATATAAAAATATGAAAGAAATTATACTTGGCGAAATAAAGAATATCTTTAAGCCAGAACTTTTAAATAGAATTGACGATATAGTAGTATTTCATAAACTTAAAGATGAACACATAATTAAAATTGTTGATATAATCACAAATAATCTATGTGAAAGAGCTAAGCAAAATGATATTATATTAAGGTTTACAGATGAAGCTAAAACATTCATAAGCAAACAAAAAAGAGATAAAGAGTACGGAGCTAGACCTTTAAGAAGAATTATAACTGATATGATTGAGGATAGACTATCTGATGAGATTCTTAAAGGAAATTTCAAAAAGAGTGATATCATACAAATAACAGTTGAAAAAGATGTGTTGAAGTTTATTAAGTGTAGCTAATTACTTCATTGTGTTTAAACAAAAATAGGTATATAATTATGATAGGTATAATACCATATATTTTTAACCACTTTATATAAGTGGTTTTTTTATAGTTAAGAACAATATAATTTACTATATAAAATAATGGTTAAACTCATAGTATAATAAGTATTTTAATTAATGGTTAAGAAATAATAAATTAATATAAAAAATTAAAGGAGCAGATTATGGCAAAGATTAAAAAAGTATATATATGTAATGAGTGTGGCTATGAAGCTCCAAAGTGGTATGGAAAATGTCCTGGATGTAATAGCTGGAACACTATGGGAGAAGAAGTCAAAAGTGAAGCAGTAACTAATTTTAAAAGGTCAGTTACTATGTCTTCTGGAAATAAGCCAAAGAATATTACGGATGTAAAATCCAGTGAATATGAAAGGTTAGATACAGGAATTGGGGAATTAAATAGGGTTGTAGGTGGTGGACTTGTAAAGGGATCATTAACTTTAATATCTGGAGATCCTGGTATTGGTAAGTCTACTATATTGCTACAGAGTGCCAGTAATATTTCACTAAAGTATGGAAAGGTTCTGTATGTATCTGGAGAAGAGTCAGAAGAGCAAATAAAAATGAGAGCGGAACGTCTGAAAGCTACTGGAAAAGAGCTTTATGTGGTATCGGAAACCAACATAGATATTATAGAAGAGCATATAACTGAAATGGAGCCAAGATTTATAATAATAGATTCTATTCAAACATTATATAAACCAACTATTTCGTCTGCTCCAGGGAGTGTATCTCAGGTAAGAGAATGTACTAATGATTTAATGAGAATAGGAAAGACAAAGAATATTCCATTATTTATTGTTGCCCATGTAACTAAACAAGGAGAATTGGCTGGACCAAGAGTTCTTGAACATATGGTGGATACAGTTCTATATTTTGAGGGAGAGCGAACACAAGAGTTTAGAATATTAAGAACCATAAAAAATCGTTTTGGAACTACTAGTGAAATTGGTGTGTTTGAAATGAGAGAAAGTGGTCTTGAGGAAGTAAATGATGCATCTTCAGTATTTTTGCAAGAAAAATCTATGCAACAGGAAGGATCAGTAGTCATTGGGATAGTTGAAGGAACTAGACCTATTTTAGTAGAAATTCAAGCCTTAGCAAGTGAAACTAAAGCTCCGATGCCACGTAGAACTGCAGTAGGTGTTGATAACCAGAGGTTAAGTTTGATATTAGCGGTATTAGAAAAAAAATTAAGAGTTCCCTTTTATAACAGTGATGTGTATGTTAACGTGGTAGGTGGACTTAACATTGACGGTACATATGGAGATTTAGGAATAGTTTTAGCGTTAATATCTAGTGTTAA
This sequence comes from Clostridium sp. UBA4395, assembly GCF_002390995.1. Classification (NCBI taxonomy): domain Bacteria; kingdom Bacillati; phylum Bacillota; class Clostridia; order Eubacteriales; family Clostridiaceae; genus Clostridium; species Clostridium sp. UBA4395. Next base: position 6,312 of record NZ_DGRF01000092.1, on the reverse strand, counting down.
AGCAAAGGAAATTAAAATAGAAAATTTATTAATTATAGGAGAAGTAGGGTTAACTGGAGAAGTTAGGCCTATAGCGCATGCAGAGAAAATTATAAATGAAGCAATAAAGATGGGCTTTACTAATGTAATACTACCAAATAAAAATAAAGCAAAAATAACTAATAAGGGAATAAATTTAATTGGAGTGGATACAGTTAGAGAAGCAGTATCAAAGATTTTTTAATAATATATAAGAGGACAGTAAATTGTTAAATTAATAATGGAGGAAAATAATGAGGGAACAAGAGCAAAAAGAACTTATGGAAATACTAAAAATTATGTCCCCGGGAACCCTACTGAGGGAAGGATTAGATAATATATTAAGAGCTAAAACTGGAGGATTAATAGTATTAAGTGATAGTAACGCCATATTAGATATGGTAGATGGAGGATTTTCAATAAAATCAGAATATACTCCAGCATATATATATGAACTAGCAAAGATGGATGGAGCTATAGTTATAAGTAGTGACTTAAAGAGGATATTATACGCTAATACACAGCTGATGCCAAATCCATCTATAACTACTCAAGAAACTGGAACTAGACATAGAACAGCTCAAAGAGTTGCAAAGGAAACTGGTGATATAGTAGTAGCAATATCTCAAAGAAGGAATATAATCACCGTATATAAAGATGATATAAAATATGTCCTTAGAGAAAGTAGTGATGTATTAGCTAAGGCTAATCAAGCTATTCAAACCTTAGAAAAATATCAGTTAGTTTTAGAAAGAGTAATAAGTAATTTAAACTTACTGGAGTTACAAGATTTATCAACCCTTTTAGATGTAGTCACAGCAATACAGAGAAATGAAATGGTTATGAGAATAGTTTGTGAGATAGAAACGTACATATGTGAGTTGGGGAATGAAGGTAGACTTATATCTATGCAATTAGGAGAATTAATCAAGGGCGTTGAACAAGAAGGAGTATTTCTTGTGAGAGACTATTGTAGTGATGCTGAGAAATATCTTGATGTTTATAGGAATATAGAAAAATTATCATCTATAGAGTTATTGGACCTTGATATGATAGCTAAGGTATTAGGATATGGTGGAGTTCCTTTAGTTGATAATTTAATATCTACAAAAGGATATAGAATATTAAACAAAATACCTAGATTACCATCGACAATTATAGAAAATCTAATAAAACATTTCGGAGAGCTTCAAGTGGTAATGAAAGCATCTTATGATGATTTAGATTTAGTTGATGGTGTAGGAGAAGCAAGAGCTAAAACCATTAAAAATGGTCTAAGAAGATTAAAAGAGCAATTTATATTAGATAAACAAATATAGCACAAAACAATTAAGTTTGTGCTATATTTGTCATCTTAAATTAATTTTATCGAAGGTAGTTATGTTTTTGTATTCAGTTAAGAGTACATCATATAAGTTTATATCTAAACTATTACATAAGGAAGTTATATAGAATAGGTGATTGCCAATTTCTCGTTCGATGATTTTACGGCAATTATCACATAGCTCTCCTTGTATATGGGAACTAAGAGGTATATCTAAATCATCTAAGGTTAATTTATCTATGGTGTTTTCCTTATCATCATTCAATGAATAATTTATACCCTGCTTTTCAGCTTTAATTTTAACACAACCGCAACTAGTAACAGCTTTTACTACGGATCTGTTAACTCTACTTTCAGATTCCTGCAATTTGCTTAGTATGTCAAGTATACTTTTATGTCTTAATAAAGAACTATCTACAGAATTTTGAAATTCATCAAATATTAGATCCTTCATAACTTTCACTCCTTTATAAATAAAGTTACTTACTTGGAATACCTTTATTTATATAATATATCAATATTACTATTATTCATAGGGGGTAATTTTACTGTTAACAATTTATTTTATGTAAAGAAGTGGTAAATGTGAGTATTACAAATATTTTTATATTGAAAATTATTTGTTAATTATTATTTGAGAATATCAAATATTTTAAATGTTAATATTATATATAGTTAATCAAATTTTAGTTAATATTCTAATAATCCATTGAAATGTAATTGATGATAATATATATTTAATTTAGTAGGATATTATGGAGAAAATTTGTAAATAATCACAATATAGGTTAAAAAATTAAGGAGGTGCTGTGGTGTTAAAGAAAATATTAAGGGCTTTGTTTACCTTAATAGGAGGAACATTAGGATATGTTTTAGGTGCATGGGGAAATTCTACGGAACTTTTACCTAAGTTAGGAATAAACAATACAGGTTTTATTTCAATAATATTTGTTATATTATGTATTATTTTTATTGGACTTATATTTTATTTTATTTCACCTTTTATAAACTCAGGAATTGTTAAAGCTATGGAATACTTAGAAAGGTCTGCTCAAAAGATTCCAATAGTAGATATTGTATTTGCAGGTATAGGAGCTTTAATTGGACTTATAATATCAGTATTATTATCTACACTTATTAGAGTGGATTCCATAATAATAACCATAATATCCGTAATTGTTACGGTAATAATTACTGTTTTATTTGCAGATATATGCGTAAGAAAAAAAGATGAAATTATACATGTGTTTACAAGCTTTAAAAAGCCTGGAGCTAATAAGGATTCTAAGATAAAGAATGTTGGCGATAAGCTAAGCCCTAAGGTGTTAGACACATCAGTAATAATTGATGGAAGAATATTTGATATATGTCAAAGTGGTTTTATTGAAAGTACTTTAGTAATTCCTACTTTTGTTTTAGATGAGCTTAGACATATTGCAGATTCCTCAGATTCTTTAAAAAGGACAAAAGGAAGAAGGGGATTAGATATACTTAATAAAATACAGAAAGAGTTAAGTATAGATGTAGAAATATGGGAAGGCGATTTTGAAGATATTAAGGAAGTAGATGTTAAATTACTTAAACTTGCTCAAGTATTGAATGGAAAGGTAATTACTAATGATTATAACTTAAATAAAGTTGCAGAACTTCAGGGAGTACCTGTATTAAATATTAATGAGTTAGCAAATGCTGTAAAACCTGTTTTATTACCAGGAGAAGTTATGAAAACACAGGTAATTAAAGATGGAAAAGAGTCAGGCCAAGGGGTTGCATATTTAGATGATGGAACTATGATTGTCATTGAAGAAGGTAGAAAATATATTGGTGAAAATATATTTGTAGTAGTTACTTCAGTACTTCAAACAGCAGCAGGAAGAATGATATTTGCAAAACCAAAGGAACAATAGTTTTTTATTAAGAAAAATTAAGCGCTAATTTATGATTAGTTTAAGGTTAATTTATTGGAGGAATTATGAGAAAAAATACAGCGATAATATTGGCTGCAGGACAAGGGAAAAGAATGGGATCAAATGTAAACAAGCAGTTTTTGACTTTGGCAGAAAAACCAGTATTATATCATACTATAAAGGCTTTTTCTGACAATAAAAATATAGATGATATTATAGTTCTGTGTGCAGAAGATGAGATGGAGCATTGTAAAAAGAATATAATTGAAAAATATGACCTTAAAAAAGTTAGAACTTTAGTAAAAGGTGGTAAGGAAAGACAAGACTCTGTATACAATGGATTAAAGGCAATAGAAGCTTGTGACATAGTATTAATCCACGATGGAGCTAGACCATTTGTTACTGAGAATATAATAAATGATGGCATTAAGAATGCTGAAAAATATGGTGCATGTACTTGTGGAGTTAAATCAAAGGACACTATAAAAATTAAGGATAAAGAAGGGTTTGCCAAGGAAACCTTAAATAGAGAGGATACTTTTATAGTTCAAACCCCTCAGTGTTTTAAGTATGATATTATATTATTCTGCCATGAAAAATTAAGAAAGACTAAAGAGCGAGTTACTGATGATGCTATGGTTGTTGAAAAATTTGATAGAAAAGTATATCTTTATGAGGGTAGTTATTTAAATATAAAGCTTACAACTCCAGAAGATATGATAATTGGAGAAAATATTTTAAAAATAAAATATAAATATGTAGGCAATATTTAAATATGTATGATATAATGATATTTATTAAAATTTAATATTAATATGTGATGAGGAAGAATAGTAGAAACATACCCACAGAGAGAAAATTCACCGGCTGAAAGATTTTCACAGGTTTTGAACCTGCTTCTGAGCAGTAGTTTTAACTACCGGCATGAGCCGTTATAAAATGAAGTATAAATTTTAGGTGGTACCGCGATAGAATTCGCCCTAATCAGGGTGGGTTCTATTTTTTTATTAATAAATATAATTACGAGGTGAATGGAAGATGAAGTTATCAAAGATGTTAATAAGTACACTAAGAGAAGTTCCGGGTGAAGCAGAGATAGCAAGCCATCAACTTATGTTAAGAGCTGGAATGATAAGAAAATCAGCTACAGGAATATACACTTTCATGCCAAATGGAGTTAGAGTGTTAAAAAATGTAGAAAATATAGTTAGAGAAGAAATGGATAGAGCAGGTGCTCAAGAATTTTTAGCTTCTGCACTTATACCAGCAAATCTATGGCAAGAATCTGGAAGATGGGATGTAATGGGATCAGAGATGATTAGGCTTAAAGATCGAAATGGAAGAGATTTTTGTCTTGGACCAACCCATGAAGAAGTATTTACAGATTTAGCGAGAAATGAAATTAAATCTTATAAACAATTACCATTAAATCTTTATCAAATTCAAACCAAATATAGAGATGAGAGAAGACCTAGATTTGGAGTTATGAGATCAAGAGAATTCATAATGAAAGATGCATATAGTTTTGATAAAGATAATGAAGGATTAGATATATCTTACATGAAGATGTATGAAGCATATAATAAGATATTTACTAGATGTGATTTAGAATTTAGCGCTGTTGAAGCAGATTCAGGAGCTATGGGAGGATCAGGTTCAGCAGAGTTTATGGTTAAATCTGATATAGGAGAGGATGAAATAGCTTTCTGTACTGGTTGTAATTATGCTGCGAATACAGAAAAGGCTACATCTAAACTGGAAGATGCAGAGAAAGAAGAAGAAAAGGAATTAAAGAAGATAGCAACTCCAGATGTAAGAACTATAGAAGAGTTAGTAACTTTCTTTAATACTAGTAACAAGAAGTTTGCAAAGACTCTAATATATAAAGCTGATGGCAAAGTTGTGGCAGTAATGGTTAGAGGAGATAGAAGCTTAAATGAAACTAAGGTTTCTAATGCATTAGGTGGAATTATGGAATTAGAAATGGCAGATGCAGAAACTGTCTTAAAGGTTACATCAGCAGAAATAGGATTTGCTGGTCCAATTGGATTACAAGTAGATACACTACTAGTAGATGAAGAAGTTACTAGAATGAGTAATTTTATAGTTGGAGCTAATGATACAGGATATCACTATGAAAATGTAAATTATGAAAGAGATTTTGACGGCATAGTAGGAGATTATAAACTCGTAGCAGAGGGGGATATGTGTCCTAAGTGTGGAAGCCCAATAAATATTAGAAGAGGGGTAGAAGTTGGACATATATTTAAGCTTGGAACTAAGTATTCAGAATCTATGGGAGCTAACTATTTAGATGAAAATGGTAAAGAGAAACCTCTAGTAATGGGATGTTATGGAATTGGTATTAACAGGACTGTAGCAGCTATAATTGAACAGCATCATGATGAAAATGGAATCCTTTGGCCAATGGCTGTTGCACCATATAAAGTAATAGTAATGCCTGCTAATGTTAAAAATGAAGAACAAATGAATAGAGCTGAGAAAATCTATGAGGATCTTAAAACTAGAGGAGTAGATGTACTTTTAGATGATAGAAATGAAAGAGTTGGAGTTAAGTTTAAGGATGCTGACTTAATTGGAATTCCAATAAGAGTAACAGTAGGTAAAAAAGTAGTTGAAGATATAGTTGAATTTAAGTTAAGAAAAAATCAAGATATTGAAGAAGTAAATATAGAAGATGTAGTAGTCAGAATAGAGAAAGAGTTTTTAGAAAATAATTTAAAGTTTTAGTCATTTGTTATAAAGTAAATTATTTCATTGTAAGTAAATAGGACTGTATTAATAAAATATAGTCCTATTTTACTATGATTTTTGAAATTGGTTTTTAGAAAGCTCTGTGGTTAATCGAAGTGATAAAATTTAAAGAGAATTTATATTTTCATATAATATATTTTCATATAATATATATTCAACTATATAAATATGTTAATAGGAAACTATATAAATATATAACTATATAACTAGTTAACTAGCATTTCTTTTTTAAAACTAAAAAAACTTTTTAAAAAAAAAAAAAAACATATAAAAAAATAAGAATAAGGA
>NZ_DGRF01000056.1:0-18643 GCF_002390995.1 Clostridium sp. UBA4395 | reverse complement strand
CATATCAGCTTAACAGAATCAATACTTCAATTAATATACCTATTTTATCGTTTCCTATATTTTTCATAATACCATCTCCATTCATGCAACTTAAAACAAAAATGGCCATATCCTTCACCGTAGATGATAGGATATGGCTAACTAGCACATATTTGCTTTAAATATAGTCTTAACTTAAATATTACTTTTAAGTTCACTATGCTATTTAAAATATTTAGATATAAAAAGCCCTAGGAATACCCCTAGGACTTAATTACAAATTAATACTTTAAATTTAACTTTAAAAACCTATAATTTCAGGTAGGGCGTTATTATATATTCTATTTAATTTTATATTATTTTTATAAAAATCTCCGTTCATAAACAACGTATTCCCACCTTTCTTATTACTTATATTTACATTATAAGTTTTATTTTTATTGCTTGTCAATATATTTATTTTCAATCCCAAATAGACCATGCTGCTTCTAATTAATTCCCCTCAAAATCTTTGAAATAGACTAACTCCCTCCCTTGTTATCTTTAAATTCCACTCTTAAAAGTCTGGTCTTGCTTACAAATCCACTACTTTCTAAAGTTTTTTTAGAATTTGTATTATAGTACCAACATCCGCAAATTGGAATTTCTCCCTGCTTATAGCAAAGTTTCTTTAGCTCTGCTATAATAGTTCTTCCAATACCCTTTTGTCTATATTCTTCTCTAGTAAACATACCTATACTAGTATATCCTTTTAGTATCCTTCCTTTTTCTTGTATACCAAAACCTATCACGTTAGTACCCTCTTCAAAAATATATAATTCTCCATCTTTAACCTGTTTGTATACGTCTTCAAAGAAGTCACCACTGAATTCCTTTATCACATCAATATCTTTATCCTCTGCTTTTCTTAGCTTACCATTGTTATAATACCTTATTTTCTCTGGACTACCTTTATGATCCTGGAAAAAATAAGCTTGATTTTTCACTTCTTTATTTTCTATATCACATATACAACTTAAATATAACTCGTCTCCTGTAAATACATATGCTGATTTTGGTTTAAACTTTTTTAATATAGCATTAAAATACTTTTGAGCGTATTTTATATATTTACACTTGATATAAAACAGTGTTAATAATTCATCATCATATATAGCAAAATATCCTATATACTTTGAATTCATAACTATTCTATAAAACTTAGATTTAATTATATGGTCCTCTAAATATGAATCGAAGGGTGAAGACAGGGTTTTTATATAATCTTTTAAAAACTTACTTATATCATCACAATTAGTTAATTCGAAGCTTATATTTGTTTTCATATGTTTCCCATAATCTCCAATAAATTAAACCCCTGTGCCCTTATTAAAATACCTTCTTTCATGCTACTGCTTATATGCCGCATAAATAATCTTTCTTTAATAATTTTACTCATTTTTACCTAGTAAGTACCTGTTAATGGTACCACTAAATTCCCCCCTTTTTTACTTTATTTACCCCAGTTATTTTCTTTACTTAGTAGCTTGTCTTTTTTATTGCAATAATAATTCCCCCCTAGTAATTTTTTAGGTTACTAATTTACTATCTAATTTTAAACTTAGTTACCCCTATTATTAGCAGTACACATTTCACAGTCTATAGCTAAAACTATAGCTAAGCATAATATTTCATCAACCTGATCAGATATATTTAGTACATAGCTATCTCCCCAAGTAAACCATTCCTTGCTCACCGTCATAACAGCATATTCACCTTGATATAATGTATAATCATGGGCCCAAAAATCACCTGTTAACCTTAAGTCAGTTCCATCTAGATAATAATTTTGATTAATAAAAGTAAATTTTTTTATCAAATCTCCAATTACCATGCCATTTATGATAATTTCAAACTTAGGCATAAAGGTAAAGAGTTTCTGCCTTATATAACCCACTTCCTTATGACTTATATCATAAATATGAAGTTTATGCCCCATGGAAAACATTTCACCTTCAACGAAATATTTATCTTCCTCTTTCTCATCTTTAACTATAAATCTATCAGTAAATGAAAATACTTTTTGCTTAATATATAATTTCATAGCTTCCTCCGTCATATATACTCATTATTAATATTATCTCATAAATTTTAGAACATTAATACAAATTTATGTAATTATATATCCAATTATTTTAATATGTTATTACTAATAAAATTATTTAGATTATATTTATAGATAAATGTTCAATAATATTTAATAATTTCTATAATATTTTAAAAATAATTCGATTAATAAGAAAATATTTTATTTTAAATGTAAAAAAAATGTTTCCCATGATATAATAATATCGTAATTTAATATAGGAGGGAAATTTATGTCTGAAAAAAAGGATAAACAAATTCTTTGGTACACCTTAGCTTTTATGGCATTCTCAACAGTATGGGGTTTTGGTAATGTTATTAACGGCTTCTCTGAGTACAATGGACTTAAAGCAATTGTATCTTGGGTATTAATTTTTACTATTTATTTTGTACCTTATGCACTTATGGTAGGTGAACTAGGCTCTGCATTTAAAAACTCTGGTGGTGGAGTTAGTTCTTGGATTCATGAAACCATAGGACCAAGAATTGCATACTATGCTGGATGGACATACTGGGTAGTTCATATGCCTTATATTTCACAAAAACCATCTGGTTTTATGATTTCAGCTAGCTGGGCAATTTTCCAAGATAAACGAATCAGTAGTATGAATACAACTCTATTACAATTATCTTGCTTAGTAGTATTTTTAATTGCATTATATATTGCATCAAAGGGATTAAATCCATTAAAAAAGATAGCTACCTTTGCAGGAACATCTATGTTTGTAATGTCTATTCTATTTATCATCTTAATGTTAGCAGCTCCAGCAATTACAGATGCTAATCTAAATGCTATAGATTGGTCATTTAAAACTTTTATGCCTACATTTGATGTTAAATTCTTTACTAGCTTATCAATCTTAGTCTTTGCTGTTGGTGGATGTGAAAAAATATCACCTTATGTTAACCAAGTTAAAGACCCTGAAACTGGTTTTTCAAAAGGTATGATTGCATTAGCAATTATGGTTGCAGTATGTGCAATTTTAGGAACTATATCATTAGGTATGATGTTTGATTCAAATAATGTTCCTAAAGACTTAATGACTAATGGTGCATATTATGCTTTCCAGAAGTTAGGTGAATACTATCATATAGGAAATACTTTCGTAATTATTTATGCTATTACAAATCTTATTGGACAATTTGCAGTACTTATAATATCAATTGATGCACCTTTACGTATGTTACTTAATAGTGCTGATAGAGAGTTCATACCTGAAAAATTGTTTGTACAAAACAAATATGGTGCTTATACAAACGGACATAAACTTATATTAGTTATTGTTTCAATTTTAATAATTCTACCTGCTTTTGGTATAGGAAGTGTAGATGAATTAGTAAAATGGTTAGTAAAACTAAATGCTATATGTATGCCTCTACGTTACTTATGGGTATTTGTTGCATATATAGCTTTAAAGAAGGCAGGAGAAAAATTCAATCCTGAATACAAATTTGTGAAAAATAAAACACTAGGTATTATTATCGGAGCATGGTGTTTTGCATTTACCGCTTTCGCATGTATTGGTGGTATATACTCTACAGATCCATTCCAATTAGTACTTAATATTGCCACACCATTCTTCTTAATAGGTTTAGGATTAATTCTTCCTTATATTGCGAAGAAAACTAATCATTAATTTTATAGTTAAATAGTACAAGCTTTTAAAAATAAATATATAAATAGGACTGAATAAAGATATTTTATCTTTATTCAGTCCTTTATTTTTACCTTTATTTTATGTCTTTAGCTTTTAATTTTTCAAGCATATCTGTTGTCATCTTAGCTAAATCATATTCAGCTTTAAAGCCCCACTCTTCTTTAGCAGCAGATGGGTCTATTGAATCTGGCCAAGTGTTTGCAATTCCTTGTCTTACTGGGTCTACATCATAAGACATTTCAAATTCTGGAATATGCTTTCTAATTTCTGCAGCTATTTGCTCTGGTTCAAAGCTCATTGCAGTTATATTAAATGCATTTCTGTGCTTTAATTTACTTGGATCAGCTTCCATTAAAGTGATTATTGCATTTATAGCATCTGGCATATACATCATATCCATGTAAGTTCCTTTACCTATGAAAGAAGTATACTTACCAGTTTTTAATGCTTCATAGTAAATATCAACTGCATAATCTGTAGTTCCACCGCCTGGTAATGCTACATAAGAAATAAGTCCTGGGAATCTTACTCCTCTTGTATCTACACCATACTTAGAGTGGTAGTAATCACATAATAACTCTCCAGAAACCTTAGTTACACCATACATAGTGTTTGGTCTTTGAATAGTATCTTGTGGAGTATTTACCTTAGGTGTAGATGGTCCAAATGCTCCTATTGAACTTGGAGTAAAGAATTTACAATTTAATTCTCTAGCAACTTCTAAAGCGTTTACAAGACCACCCATGTTAATAGTCCATGCAAGTTGTGGTTTTGCTTCTGCAACTGCTGATAAAAGTGCTGCAAGATGAATAATAGTATCTACTTCATGTTTTTTAGCTATTGATAAGAATTCGTCATAGTTTGTTACGTCTAAAGTTTCAAAAATTCCACCTTCAACGATTGGATTTCCTTCTGGTTTTCTTACATCTGTAGCTACTACATTATCTACTCCGTAAACTTCTCTTAATTTCGTTACTAATTCCGTACCAATTTGACCTAAGCATCCGCTAACTAATATTCTTTTCATATTGATTCTCCCTATCTAATGTTATTTAAATTTTATTTAAATGTTTTTTTAGTTAAAATCTATAACCTTTAGAGGAGGATATTCCTCCTCTACTTTTAATACAAATATTATTTTATTAAGCCCATTTCTCTTCCTACTTTTGCATATTTAGCAATAGCTTCATCTAACAATTCTTTTGTGTGAGCAGCTGATGGCATGTTTCTTACTCTAGCTGTTCCCAGTGGTACTGTTGGGAATACTATTGATTTAGCATATACGCCCTCTTCATATAATCTTCTACTGAATTCTTGAGCCTCAGCAGCCTCTCCAATTATGCATGGAGTTATAGGTGTTTCACTATGTCCAATATCAAATCCTAATTCTTTTAATCCCTTTTTAAGGTAATTTCCATTTTCCCATAATCTATCATGAAGTTCCGTACTTTCAGTTAATATATTTACAGCCTCTATACAAGCTCCTGCTGCTGCTGGAGTTAATGATGTAGAGAATAGGAATGGTCTACCTCTAACTTTTAACCAGTCGATAAGGTCTTTAGATCCTGCTACATATCCTCCAACTACACCGATAGCTTTAGAAAGTGTTCCAATTTGGAAATCTATTTTGTCTGATAATCCAAAGTGGTGAACTGTTCCAGCACCTTTTCCTAGTACCCCAGAACCGTGAGCATCATCAACATAAGTAATTAAATCAAACTCTTCTGCAATCTCAACAATTTCAGGAAGTTTTGCAACATCTCCATCCATTGAGAATACACCATCAGTGATTACCATTATTTTTTCATATAATCCTGATTCTTTTGCTTCTTTAGCCTTTGCTCTTAAATCATCCATATCAGAGTGTTCAACTCTTATGATTTTAGCTCCTGATAATCTACATCCATCTATAATTGACGCATGATTTAGTGCATCTGAAAGTATTGCATCTTTTTTGTTCATTACAGCAGATATTGCTGCCATATTACAGTTAAATCCTGATTGGAAAGCTATTGCAGCTTCAGTATGCTTAAATGCTGCTAACTTCTTCTCTAATTCTATATGTATGTCTAATGTTCCATTTATTGTTCTAACAGCACCAGCACCTACACCGTACTTTTCTGTAGCTTTGATTGAAGCATCAATCATTCTCTTGTTAGTGGCAAGTCCTAGATAGTTGTTTGAAGATAGGTTTATTAGCTTCTTTCCTTCTATTTCTATCACAGGTCCATTTTGTCCTGTAATAACATTAATTTCATTATAAAGCCCTTTACTTTTAAGGTCCTCTAAATTAGTTTTAAGGAAATTGTTTAAAGATTTGCTTCCCATTTGATTACCTCCATTTAAATTATATTAAATAAAATTTACTATACATGCTAATATATTAATAACACATATAAGTATATTTATACTCCATAATAATATTTTTTAACACTTACCTTTATAAATCAGCTACTTATACTTTCCCTTTACATAATTAGAATATCATCTACTATAAGTTTTTCAATGAATCCTTATTTATATACACCTCTATATTTTTCTGGTAAAAGAGCAGCTATAGATTTCATAACTTCCAACATAGCTCTTTCATTATATTCATTCTTATCTTCTTCTTTAAGTTTTTCAGGTAAATATATAGGTTCTCCAAACCTTACAGTAACTTGAGCTGTTTGGAAGTTTTCTTCCCCCATATCACCATCATTTATAGGTAAAAATTCTTCTGTGCCCGCTAAACCAATTGGAATTATCTTAGCTTTAGATAGCTTAGCCATTAGAAGAAATCCCTTCTTACCTTCTATCATTGAACCACTTCTACTTCTTGTTCCCTCTGGAAATATCATAATATTTTCTCCAGCTCTAAGTTTCTTTACAATTTTACTAATAGCATCCTTATCTGCAGAATTAGGTTTAATTGCTATGGTCTTTATAAACTTAAATCCATTCTTAGTAAAATCGTTATTGGAAAGCTTTACTCCCGCAATGAATGTGGGGTCAAAGTCTTTTAATAGTTCGTTAAGTATTAGTCCATCAGCATTACTTAAGTGGTTACATATAAATATTATTGGGCCCTTTATACCTTTAATCTTTTCGTAGCCTTCAACTTTCATATTAGCATACTTTTTTATTGATGTCTTTACATAACTTCTTGCTAATTTTCCAGAAAGACTCTCTGGTAATTTATTTAAAATTTTTGTTAATATATCTCTTTTCATAGAAATCTCCTTTATACCTAAGACTTACCTCCATACTACTTCTTGAATAATCTGTTATAATACTCCTTTATGTATGGTGAGTTAATACTCTCTTCTATATTATCTCTATCTTCATTATACCTCAAATAATAATTGATAAGCCCATTTCTTATTAATAAATTCTTTCCACGCCATCCACAAGAATGCATGATATACTTTTCTTTAAAGTTTTTATTATCAAGATTTATAAGCTCTAATAAATCAACCTTTTCCATATACTCCTTAGGTAGAAATTCTTTAATAGGTGAAAATTCCACATTTAAATTATGTGGACATACTTTTTGACAATTGTCACACCCAAAAATCTTGCCTTTAACCATATTTAATTCCCCATGATTTAAGTGCTTTTTTTGAGTTAAATAAGAAACACATTGTGAAGAATTAAACTTTTTAACATCTTCTATTATAACATTTGTTGGGCATTTTTCCACACATAAATTGCACCCTTTACAGCCATATTTTTTTGGTTTATCCCCTTGTAGCTTAAGATTTGTTATTATTTCTCCTAAAAATACATAGGAGCCATACTTTTCCGTAATAAGAGTATTATTCTTCCCTATAAATCCAACTCCACTTATAGCTGCGATATATCTCTCTGGTAATGGGTTACTATCTACAAACCATTTAGCCTCTCCTCCTAAGGATTCTATATAATCACATATTTCCTTTAAATATTTTTCTACTACTCTGTGATAATCTAGTCCCCTTGTATATAGAGAAAATTTATCTCCTTCTCCTTTATCACCATGATAATAAGGAAAAGCTATTGATATAATAGTTTCTCCATTTTCCATTAAGAGCTTTGGATTAATCTTTTTTTCTATATCTTCCTCTTCAAACTCATTAAAAAGATTATTTTCTTTTCTATCTATGAAAAATTCTTCTAGTTCATTAAATCTTCTACACTCTGTAAACCCAATAGTATCTAAAGAAAGTTTCTTTGCATAGTTTATTATTTTCTGTTTTTTATCTATATATTCTTCCATTGATTTATATATTTCCTACTTTCTCTTTTACATATATCCTATCCATATCCTGAGCTCATTATTAGTTTACCCTTGCTCTATTGTACTCCACACAAATACTCTGCTGCATACTTAGCTGCTAATTTTCCTTGATTCATAACCTTCTCCACATTAGTATACCCATCAACCACTGCACCACAAGCAAATATTCCTTTCATTGAGGTTTCCATTTTATCCCAAATAAATATACCACCCTTTTCTTTCTCTATATCTATTCCCATTTTTTCTGCTATTGCAGTATCTGGTTTTAGGTTCATGCATAGCACTAAAGTATCACAATCCACATATTTACTAGTTCCTTCAATAACATTATATTCTTCATCTAGATGTACGATATCTACACCAGTAACTCTATGGGTACCATATATCTTTACTACTCTATGGTTAAATAGTACCGGAATATTAAAGTCTTCAACATATTCCTTAGCTTTATTACTTACAGCTCTAATAGCTCCACTGGTTTCTATCATACTTATTACATTAGCTCCCTCTAAAACTAAAGTTCTCGCTGCAAGTATTCCTATATCATCTGAGCCTAATACAATGCATCTTTTTCCTGGTAATACACCTTTTCTATTAATATACTTTAGCGTTGAGCAAGCTGTGGTAATTCCGGCCAACCCATAACCCAATATGTTTTTATAACCAAAGGGTCTCTCCCTTGAGCCCATGGCAAAAATGATAGACTTAGCTTTTATAGTCTTTATTCCTTCCTTACTATTTACCATAACAACTTCTTTATTCTTTTTTATTTCCAAAACTGTAGTATCGCACTTAATAATTACGCCTAAATTTAAAGCATCCTTTACTAATCCTGATATTAATTCAGGGGCAGCTAAATTTTCTTTTATACTCTTATAATAAAAACCTGCCTGAACACATGAAAGCATAGCTCCACCAGGTTCTATATCCCTATCTATTACAATAACCCTATTTACTCCTCTAGATTTGGCCTCTACCGCAGCCATAACTCCACTTACTCCTGCACCTATAACTATTAGGTCAAAAGCTTCCATGAAATCCCCTCCTATTCCCAAAGCGCTATAAAATCTACCTAGATTATTATACTATTATTCTTAGTATTTATCATTATTTTCTAAGTTTCTTCCATCTATTCAACCAAAATACCATAATAAAACTAAATATAACCACAATTGCTACCAGCACATTTCCCTGAGTTCTATTTCCACCTTCCATAGCAAAATATATTGCTATTGGTATAGTTTGAGTTTTTCCCGGTATATTACCGGCAACCATAAGACTAGCTCCAAATTCACCTAAAGCTCTAGTGAATGCTAAAATAACTCCACTGATAATACTATCAAAAGCCATAGGTAATACTATATGAAAAAATATATAACTATCACTGGCACCAAATATTCTAGCTGCCTCTATACATGTAATATCTACGTTTAAAAAACCAGCCTTAGCACTTTCATACATTAATGGCAATGCCACAATTGCAGCTCCAATGGCAGCACCTTGCCACGTAAATACTAAAGTACCTCCAAATACAGCTTCAGTAAGCTTTCCTAAAGGACCATTTCTACCCATGACTATTAACATTCCATACCCTACTACTGTAGGCGGAAGACACATAGGCAATAGTATTATTGTTTCTAATACTGACTTCCCCTTAAAACTATATCTACAAAATATACATGCTAATGCTATACCAAAAATAATAACTATCCCTGTGGCAACAAAAGCTACTTTAAGCGAAATTATCACTGGTGTTAATATGGACTCCATCATATATTTATCATCCTCATCTTATATTGTTTAGAATATATACTATAGGAATTCTATTTTGTATAACATGTATAATTTATAACCTCCTTCAGGCAATTGTTTCCTATGAAGCTTATAAATTATCCTTATTTCATGATTAATTAACCTTAAAACCATATTTTCCCAGTATTTTCTTACTTTCACCAGTAGCTAAGAAATCAAAAAAACTTTTAGCCTCATCTTTAACTTCAGAAGTTTTTATTACCCCTCCTGGGTATATGATTTTTTTATGACTTGATGTATCGAAAGTGGTGACCACAACAGAATTTTTTATATTAACTGTATCAGATTTATAAACAATACCACAAGCTGCTTCACCACTTTCTACATAACTAACAACTTGTTTAACATCCTTGGCAAAAACAATGTTATTCTCTATGACATCCCACTTATTATAGTGAATTAAAACTTCCTGAGCATATTGTCCTGCGGGTACAGAGCCTATCTCGCCTAAAGCTATATGTCCATCTAGGTTATCCAAATCATCTAGCTCTTTTATTTTATCTTTATATTCATTATTAATAATTAAAACAAGTTCATTTTCTACTATGTCTTTCTTACTTCCACTTTCTATAAGTTTCTTATCCTCTAGAGCTTTAAATTGCTTTTCTCCTGCAGACATAAATATATCTACCGGTGCCCCTTCCTCAATTTGTTTTTGAAGTGCTCCTGATGCCCCAAAGTTAAAAGTTAAAGTTATATTGTTTTTTTCTTCATAGACCTTTTTAATTTCCTCCATAGATTCTTTAAGACTTGCCGCTGCTGAAATTATTATTTCTTTTTTTTCTCTACTATTATTAGTTTCTTCTTTAGTAGCTTGTCCATTTGAACATCCAACAAAGGCCATAGCTAAAACTGTAATTACTATTATACTTCTTAACCTCTTCAAAAAAATCCCACCCTTTTCCACAATTATGTATTAATTATACATCTTATCATGTAGCTTTAAAATACATTTTAACCATTTTATTACTATTATTAAAAATGTTCTTTTTATGCTCATATAGAATAGGCTGATTTTTAGGATTGAGTTTAAAGTCATATATTATACATAAAAAAAGAACATTCACAAAACTGTTTTCTCAGCCTTGAATGTTCTTTTCTTATTTAAAACTTATATATTTTATACTACTATTTTAATTTGAATCTAATCTGAATTGTAAAGACTTCATCCTCTAAACTAGCAGAAACCTCATGTCCCATACTTTCTGTAAGTTTCTTTACAATAGTTAATCCAAGACCTGTATTTTGTCCTGTCCTCATTCTGTCTGTAGTAAAAAATCTATCAAAAACATGTTCCAAATCTTCCTGTGTAAAGTTTTCTACCCTATTACTAAAAGTAGAAATAATTACTCCATCTACTTGCCTTTGGCATATAGTCATAGTTTTATTGCCATGCTTTAAAGCGTTTTGAAATATGTTGGTAAAAATTCTAATTACAGCATTTTCATCGGCAATTATAGCTGGTAATTTTTCTTGTAGATCAACTTCTACTTCAAAGTCTTTATCAACAAAATCATTATAAAAAGCTGCTACAATTTCACGCAATAAACTTTCAACATTAACCTTTTTAAATTCTAGGTCATATTCATTGGCTTCTAATCTAGATAAATCATAAAAGCTAGTAATAAGATTTTGCAGCACCTTAGAGCGTTTTTCTATAATATCTAAGTACTCCTGTTTTTCTTCTTCACTAGTAGACTCATCCCTAATTAGCTGTACATAGCCTAAAATAGATGTAAGAGGAGTTCTTAAATCATGAGATATATTAGCAATTTGCTTTCTTAATTCACTTTCACTCTTTTCATGAGCTATTCTATCATTTTGACTTTTTTCTAATATAAAATTAATTTCACCTATCATCTCTTCAATATTTTTATTAGGGGCTGCTAATTTTAATTGTTCATTGGTTTTTATATTTTTAAGCTTCTTCAATTCCTTATTTATATTGTTTATATTATAGCGATTTAGTAGAAAGAGCACTATAAATAATGCTGCTATACCACCAAATAAAATAGTTATATATATCATTTAATGCTCCTCCCAAGACTTACGCCCTAAATATATCTCTTCAAATAACGAAACCCTCTTAAACCCCCATAAACAGAACAAATAGTTAACTATTTTAATATTTAACTATATTCCTATTTTAATATTTAACTAGGTTTATATTCATATAGTTTCATATTTAAATAGGTATGAATTTATATATGTGTGAATTTAAATAATTAATTCTATTTTATCTCTCTTCTTCTAAAGGAAATAATTCCTATAACCGTTATTAAAGTGATGTATACTATACCTAGCACATAAATTTTTGTAATATCCTCAGAAAGAACCCTGTCTTGACCTACTATAAATTTAATGTTGTAAGAAACTAAATATAATTGTATTTTTGCAAATATAGGTTTATAGTAACCTAGCAGCTTAATTATTCCTGGAAATATAGCTACTACCCCTAGATAAGCAAAGGCAAATATATTATTATTCTTAATATTAAAAGCAAGTAAATTTGCAATAGCAATTCCTGTTAACCAAAGTGGGAATACAGCAATGAGTTTATTCCCAAAATTACCAAGTATTTCTGCCATAGTTGCTCCACCTAAACCAAGACATATATAAGAACTTAATATTAACACAGTGGCAACTATAATTAAAGATACTGTGGCTACAATCACTTCTACAATAAATTTTCCTAAATATATTTTTGTTCTATTAATCCCAAAGGATACTGTATTTTTTAAAGTTTGATGCTTATGTTCATCTGAAAATACAATATCTACAATCATAATTACAGAATAATAAATCAATGTAAAAAGACCTGTTGAAATCATTAGCATATCTGGCATTGTTATTCTGTTAACTGCTGCTTGGTCTTTCATAAACCATAATGCTAATACATTAACTAGAATACATATCAATGAAGAAGTTCCAACTAAAACATAAGGATATTTACGATGAGTAGTTCTATATAATTCACTTTTTATATAATTAAGCATTGATAACACCTCCAACTAATGAAACAAAGTATTCTTCTAAATTGGTTCCCTTTATATTCATAGAATTTAACTCTACCCCATTTTTAACAATTGTACTGCTTACCATGGAAGGTGTATCTTTAAATTTATAAATTCGAATTATGTTATTAGGTAATACCTCATATTCATGACAATTTAGTTTATCCTCTAACAGTACTGCTGCCTTCTCAGCATTATCTACTGATATCTCTAAACATTCCTTACACTTCTCCTTAAGTTCTTCTGCAGAAATCTGTTCTACCATCTGTCCTCTCTCAATAAAGCCATATTCTGTTGCTATACTAGCTAATTCACTTAGTATATGACTAGAAATTATTATGGTAATATTCTTCTCTTCATTTAGTTTTAAAAGAAGATTACGAATTTCAACAATCCCCATTGGATCAAGTCCATTTATTGGTTCATCTAAAACTAAAAAGTCCGGATTATTCATCATTGCGAGAGCTAACCCTAATCTCTGTTTCATGCCTAAAGAAAAACTCTTAAATTTTTTCTTTTTAGTATCTTCAAGTCCTACATCTTTAAGTAATTGTTTTATGCATTCTGAACCAGCTATTCCTCTTTGAACTCTATAATACTCAAGATTTTCCTCCGCCGTTAAATATGGGAAAAAACTTGGAGTTTCAATCATTGCTCCTATTCTTTTTCTTGAAATCTCTAAACCCTTTTCCGTAGTTTCTGAGAATAATTGCATCTCACCACTAGTTATCATAGTTTGGCCTGCAATCATCCTTAATAAAGTAGTTTTACCAGCACCATTTTTTCCTACCAATCCATATATTGAGCCTTTTTTTATATTTATATTAGTGGCCTTTACTGCCTCAAATTTTCCGTAGGATTTACCTAAATTTCTCGTAATCAATATACTTTCTTCCATAAATCTCACCCTTCCCTTTTCTCATTGTCTTTATTATAAAATTTAAAACTCAATAAACACTTAAGAAAAGTTAAAGAAATCATAAAGTTTATTCAGCCATAGTAAATCCTATACCCCAAATAGTTTTTATATACTCTGTATCCTTATCTAATTTTGATATCTTAGATCTAATATTACTAATATGCACATTTACTGTATTATCTTCTCCATAGAACTCTTCATTCCATATATTCTTATACAAGTTTTCTCTAGTAAATACTTTTTTAGGATGAGTTAGTAAAAGCTCTAGTATAGAAAACTCTCTTACCGTTAGTATAAGGTCATTTCCATTCACTGTGACCTTCATAGCTTCCTTATCCAGCTCTAAATTCTTATAAGCTAAGACCTGCACCTTATCCTCTGAACTACTAAATCTTATATATCTTCTTAGTTGGGCTTCTACTCTTGCAGTAACTTCACTTATCTCAAATGGTTTAGTAATATAGTCATCTGCTCCTAATTTCAACAGCTTTACCTTATCTGAAATCTCAGTTTTCGCAGAGATAATAATAATTGGCATAGTTTTTGATTTTCTGATTTCTCCTATCAACTCTTCTCCAGTTAATCCTGGTAACATTAAATCTAAAAGAATCAAATCATAATTATACATGTTAATACACATTCTAGCTTCACTACCTGAATATGCACTACTCACTTCATAATTTTGATTTTTAAGAATTTTGCATAGTAATCCATTTATATCTACATCATCTTCTACTACTAAAATAGATATTCTTTCTTCCATATATAACACCCCTCTTTATTAGTATCGTAATGGAACTTACATATATATTCTCTATATACTTTATATCATATAATTAACTATATATAAACAGAGTTCTTAGTGTCAATTTATTTGATACTTAGAAATCGTTATCCAGGGACGTACCAGCTCTTTTACTCCCACTTCGAAGAAGATGGGAGTATTAGAGCTGGTAGTCATCGGATTAACAGAGCTCTTAGCTTCTCTGAAGCTTTAGAAATCGTTATCCAGGGACGTACTAGCTCTTTTACTCCCACTTCGAAGAAGATGGGAGTATTAGAGCTAGTAGTCATCGGATAAACAGAGTAAAAAAGAACCTATCCTGTTACAGATAGATTCTTTCTATTTATTCACATTCATATACAAGAATGCTTTCATTACCCTCAATCTTAAATATCTTTTCAATATCTTCAGTTATCATATTGTTTATATCTCTGTCTGTAATAAATTTAACCCCAATTCCACAGTTAGAGCTAAGCCTCCTTGGAACTGGCATAGTTTCATTAGTAATTTCAAGACTATCTAAATATCTATGATA
The DNA here is from genome assembly GCF_002390995.1 of Clostridium sp. UBA4395. Lineage (NCBI taxonomy): Bacteria > Bacillati > Bacillota > Clostridia > Eubacteriales > Clostridiaceae > Clostridium > Clostridium sp. UBA4395. The sequence goes on along the minus strand of NZ_DGRF01000056.1, from coordinate 3,560 downwards.
TTTTATAGCCCCTGAATGTGTGAAAAAAACTCCAATATACTGCATTCTATTTAACTGCCTTTATTAGAAAATCTTCTTCTACTTCTGTAACTACAGCATTTAAACCTGAATTTTTAATAAACCTTGAAACATTTTCCTTAGCCACATTATTATCAACTAATATTTCAAATCCATCTTTGTTTGCACTTAATGCTTTTTTAGCCATTAAAACCGGTTGAGGACAGCTCATTCCCCTTGCATCTACCTTAACCAATAGAAACACCACCTTTGCTATCAGCTTTACTCTTACTTATGTTAAATGATTTATTCATACAGAAATAAGAAATCCCTAATAATATTGCTATTCCTATAAATATTGCAATTTTTCCATTGCCAGTAGGACCTTCTCCTGAAGATGCTAATTTGAAGTTATGTGCAAAAGCTGCTCCAACAATCATTCCCATTACTGTGATTGCAGAATCTGCATTTCCTTCTCCAGCAAGTATTAATTGTCTTAATGGGCATCCTCCTAAAAGTACTGAACCCCAACCTGCAACTAACATACCCATAAAGTTCCATAGTGCATCATTATGAGCTATAGGTTGTTCAACAAAGCCTAGTTTAAAATCTCCTAGAACTAAGTTTCCTATTAATGTTACTACAAATATAGATATAAATCCCCACATTAAATAACTATCTTTAAACATGATTAAATCCCTAATTCCACCTACCATGCAAAGTCTTGTTCTTTGTGCTACAATTCCTATAATAAGTCCTGCTGCTAAAGCAAACCATATAGGTGCATGCATAGAACCTGGACCCTTTGCACTAAAGAATATAAATGCTGGAGCAGATATTAATAATACTAATAACATTATTGCTATTACTGGCATTGCATATCCTTCAGCTGTAGTTAAATTATAATTTCTCTTTAAAGTAAAGCCTCTGTTTAAAAATTGAATTCCAACAAATATTCCTGCTGCAAATCCAAGTAATCCTACTACAGCATTTAAGTCTCCACCAGCAATTCTAAGAACCATTCTAAGTGGACATCCTAAGAATACTAGAGCACCAATCATAACTATAGCACCAAGAATAAATCTTAAGAATGGTGAAGAACCACCCTTTACTTTGAATTCCTTTGTAAATAGTGCAATTATAAATGCTCCTAAAACTATACCAATTACTTCTGGTCTTATATACTGTACAACTTCAGCTCTATGTAGTCCTACAGCACCTGCTATATCTCTTAAGAAACATGCTATACAAGCACCCATGTTTTTAGGATTCCCTAAATACACCAAAGCTACAGATAATAGACCAATGATTCCACCAGCAAAAATTATGCCTCTTTTTTCTTTCATGGTTTATTCCCCCCATATATTTAATAAATATAATAAATTTTGATAATACTTCATCCAAAGTAAATTTTAACATATATTTATATTTTTATTAAATTTTTATTACGAATAGATGAAGAGCAATCTATTTGTTTTTTTAATACTTATGTAACCCTAGTATATAAAATCTTTATATTTAATTGTCTATGCTATAATAATGTAGGAAAAAAATTTTTTAAAGCTTTAATTAGATATAGGATATATAGATTTCAGGAGGTAATTATGAGAAAAGTATATTTAGATAATGGTGCTACATCCTTTCCTAAGCCTAACGCTGTAGCTGAAGCTATGACAAATTATATTGTTAATGTAGGTGGAAATGTAAATAGGGGTAGTTATGATAGTTCCTTTAATGCAGAAAACATAGTCTATGAAACTAGAGAACTACTCTGTGAACTATTTAATTTTTCAAAACCTGAAAATGTAATTTTCACTAGCAATATAACTCATAGTCTTAATGTTATTTTAAAAGGATTTTTAAAGACTGGTGACCATGTGATTACTTCTTCTATGGAACATAATGCAGTACTTCGCCCTTTAAACGCCTTACAAAGTAAAGGTATAGAGCACTCTGTAGTACCTTGTAATTCTCTAGGACAGTTAAATTCATCTGATTTACATAAATACCTTAAGCCTAATACTAAAGCTGTAGTAATGACTCATAGCTCTAATGTATGTGGAACTATTATGCCCTTTGAAGAAATAGGACGGTTCTGCAAGGCAAACAATATTTGCTTCATTGCAGACACAGCACAAACAGCTGGATCAATTCCAATAGATATGGAGAAAATGAATATCGATATTTTATGTTTTACCGGTCATAAGGGACTTCTTGGACCTCAAGGTATAGGTGGATTTTTAATAAAAGATGAGTTAGCTAAATTAACTACTCCTCTTATAGAAGGTGGTACTGGTAGCTTCTCTGAATATGAAATTCAACCTGATTACATGCCTGATAAATTTGAAGGTGGTACTCCAAATATACCTGGAATATTTGGCTTAAGTGCAGCCTTAAAATATCTAAAGGAAAAAGGACTTAGTAATATAAAAGATCATGAAACGAAATTAACTAAACTATTTTTAGATAACATTAAGGATATAAAAGAAATTAAAGTTCTGGGACTACCCTCTGCTGAAAATAGGACTTCTGTAGTATCCATTGATTTTCCTAAGGGTGATAATGGTCAAATATCCCATATGCTATCTAAAAAATACGGCATATCTGTGAGATGTGGGCTTCATTGTGCACCATCAGCTCATAAGACCTTAGGCACCTTCCCTAACGGAACAGTAAGATTCGCCTTTGGAACCTTTAACACTGAAGATGATGTATTATATGCTGTTAATGCTATTAAAGAAGTAATTGCTTCATCAGATAATAACACTCTATGGTTTTAACAATATAATAATTAAAGGCTCAAAGATGCAATATCTTCAAACCTTTAATTATTATATATAAATTTTTTATAGGGCAATAATTATTAGGGATTTAAAGTTATATATTTACTTAACAAACAAAACCCCTTAACTCTTCAGTTAAGGGGTATAAAAATCACAGAAAAATTACATTAGAGTATATGCCATACTTTAATATATGTCCATTCTTTTATAACACCCCTCCATCTACCGTAGAGTATCTAGTGTATTAATATAGGCAGGTCTTCTGACTTTGGTTCATAGTTGCTTCAGCCTTCCCAACATTCGTCAGTGGCGCTTTTAAGAAGCTTCTCCCCATTACAGCGGCGGGACCGTATAAGATTTTCACTTACTTCCCTTTTAAACAAAGTATTAAACTTTGTACCTCTATTATTTTTATATTAAATTTTCTCTTTATTAATCAGCTTAGGTAAGCTAATATTATATATTGTTTTTTAATATAATATAGTGTATCAACTACAATATTATTATACTACTCTTACCTATATAAATCAAGGATTTTCCTTGATTTTCATTTAGTATCTTATACAATACACTTATTATTCTTATTAATTTCTTTCAATATAAAAGTATAAGTAACTATACATAAAAGTTATATCCTTAAGACTTTAATAATATATTACAATATACTGTATTTAACATAAACTTAACTTAATTAAACTTTAAGTTTATACACTTTAAGTTTATAATACACTTGTTTAAATATATCTTAAAATATAAATTTGAGACTAACTATATGAAGTC
>NZ_DGRF01000091.1:0-33053 GCF_002390995.1 Clostridium sp. UBA4395 | reverse complement strand
ATTGACTTCATATAGTTAGTCTTATGATTTCCATAATAAAAATCTTCTAAGTTTAAAATATCCTCCACTTCATAAATTTTATCCTTATCGTTAATTAGTACCCCAAGGACTACCTGCTCTGCTTCTAGACTATGTGGCATCACCATATCCATGCTACATGTCCTCCTTCAAAACTATATTCTTTAACTTTTCCTTTAACTCAGCTTTATTTCTTTCATCACTAAGGACCATATTTCCCCTCTTAAATTTCCCGTCACTTTCCTTTTCTGGTTTTCTTTCCTGATTTAGATAGGTCTCAAATTTATTGCCAAAGAGAGTAGTAGGAACTAAATATTGCTGAAACTTGGTGCCTGTCCATTTATATTTCATATTATCAATAACGGTTTTAAAATCCTCTATGGTAAAGCCTTCACTAAGCCTTGCTTTAATAAGCCTAATAGTTATCTTTGTTGAGCTTCTAAAGTTTTTTCCTGTTTTTAAATTCAGATATTCTATTATTTCAAAGGCACTTTTCTTAAGAAGAATATTTTTATTTATTTTAGTAGATGAATCTTTAGTAGAGGGATTATTTGTTGTAGATTTAAATCCACACCCTTTAGATTCTTCATCCATACCCTTAGCTTCTTCACCCATATCTTTAGCTCCTTCACAGATACCCCTAGAGTTTTCCTCCTCTGCTCCTTCTCTAGTTGTAAGCTCCTTATAATTTTCACCTATGCCAAAAAAGGAGTATGTTCCCTTTTCCCTCACCACCAAATGAGTAAGCATTCCCGCATCCCTTAATTTAAAAAATCTAGATTGAACTGTACATTTCTTCATTCTAAAAATAGGAAACTCTCTTAAAACTGCATCATAACGAAGCCAATAATAAATATGTCCCTCTACCTCCCTTGTGTTCATTCCATTACTTTCTTTAAAATCAATGAAATACCTAAGAATACTTGCATCAATAATATCTAGTCCAAATTTTATTAATTTATCCTGCCTAAAACCCATAATTGTATGTTTCATAATCTTCTCTCTCCTATCCTTATTTAAATAAGTATCTCTATATACTAAATAAGCAATTTAGACGAAAAGTGGAAAATTATTTTTAAAAATAAAAAATAGACAACCTGGGGTCAGACCCAAGTTGTCCAAAAACTTTTTAATTTAGTTGTATAAATTACTATTTCTTATTCTTCATAATAAAAATAAAAGCAACTAATAAAACTATACATATAGCAATGAAAATAAAGATTGTATTTTCACTAATATTTTTTTGTCCATTTATCATAAACATCATAATCATTAAAATAATTAATATTATGATGTTAAATAAAAATATAATTTTACCTTTCATAGATCTTCTCCTCTTATGAGACATTTTTAGTCCAAAGTTTTCACAGAATTTATTTTAATATAAATCCTTAAACTATCTAAAATTCTACCTAGGAAACTAGATAGCTAGAAAACTATATACCTATAGAAATATATAAATATGAATATAGGAATATAGAAAAATAGTTAAATAGTTAAATAGTAATATAGTTAACTATTTGTTGTGTTCATGGGGGTTTCAAGACTTTCTCTAATAAGCACTGTATGTTAATTACTAATTATAATACTTTCTTAAACTTTGCTAAAATAACTTACTGAGTTTTACTTTTACAATACCCCATATCTTTCAAAAGTAATGTAATAAAATATATGGCAAGCAATAAATAAGCTAAATTAAAAGCAACATATAGGTTTCTATTTTCAATAATTTTACTAATAGGTTGATGTAATATAGCTATAACTAAAATGAAAATATTCCTACTTAATTGAATTCCTTTGGATTTCTTTCTCCTTATATCTTTCATACTTAATTCTCCTCAACTCACTATTATCAATTATTTTTCCCTTTAATATCAAAATTTAAACCTTCAATATTGTTTAAGACAATCTCTTGGTTTGCATATGTGCTAAATTTATTATAATGCATTTAATGTTTTACATTCCATAAAAATACATGAAAGTATGATTTTATTGCATAAGATTACAATTTTATATATTGAAATCCCAGTAAATATTATCCAAAAACTTTTTAAAACCCTTATCTCTAGTGAATTTTCTTAATAAAAGCATATATAGTTAGTGTTAAATAATTTATAAGGAGGTTTCTCATGAAAAAAGAAAATAAAATTAATGATTCCATAGATGAATTTAATTCTGAAGAAAATTTGGAAGAATTTAATGGCATCTGTGAGGCCATCACTGGTATTCCCATATCATCCTTTAATTTTGAAAAAGATACTCCCTCTAGGGAGAATTTATCCACAGCTAATCTAACTTCTCTACCACCTTCTGTTGATAGTTTTGTTGATAATCGCAAGGTTAAAACTGAAGCTCCTGGAATAACTCCACCCATAGATGGTGAATTCTTTGATACTCAGAGATGTTATAAAATAAGAAATTCCACTGCTAGAATGCTAAATGAAATTAAAGCTGTTCATCCCAATGTTAATGTTTATATGAATACCATCGTTGATGCAGCAATTAGAAATTACTATGACTTTATTTTCAATAGAGATGGAATTAATACTTTATAGTAATATTTAACAACTATAAAATAACTTTTAAGGTACTTATACTACTGCTAAAGAATATACTATACTATGATTTTTATAAAAACCTAAGGAAGTGATTTTATGGCACTAGACCCCAACGATTTTAATCTAAGCATATCTCCTGACCCAATAAGGGCGGTTATTGGCATGACTAGCGATGTAAATCTATCATTTTCAAATACAAGTTTAACAGAGAGAGGATATAATCTGTCAGTAGTTTTAACCTTACCTGATGGTGTTTCTTATGCTGGTGGACTTATACCGCCAACTTCAACTACAGAGGGTGCAAACGGAACCATTATACTTACATGGAAAAATATAAAAGATTTAGAATCCAATGAAATTGGATACAATCTAGGAATTACTTTAAAGTCTGATGAATTTTTTAGAGATAGTGGGCTGACTGTTCCTTTTGATGTACCATTAGTAAGTGTTGATCTTGAGGGTACATTAGATACCTTACCTAGAGGTAATGATGATCCAGGAAATGTTCAAATAACTAAGTCTGATTCTGCTAATTTTATACCTCTTAGATATAATATTGCAAAAACTGCTCCAAGTAAAATTCCAAAAGGAGCCGGACTTTTAAGCCCTATTACTCCACCGATTTGGCCCTATCAATACACTTTAACAATTATGAATAATAGCCTAATTCCTTCTACTATTACCTTAATTGACAATTTTCCAAATGGAGTAAGGTATCTTGGAAATCTTTCAGTAACTGGCCCAGATAGTGTAGAACTTTCTACTCCTAATATAATTACTCCTTCAGTAGGTCCCTTGTGTCAAGATTTTGTAACTATTGACTGGGGAACTGTGACATTGTCACCTAATAGCATAAATACAATTATATTTGACGCTGCTATTTGGGATAATTATACAACAAATTGTATTGAAAATAGTGGAGATAGAATCCCACATATGACACCTCTTCAAAATGTATCAACGTTGAATGGAGCTTCTGGACCAGTTCAAGGTATAGTTGTAACTAATGCTATGGATGCCACTATTAATAAAGGTGTGTCATCCTCTTCTACAGATGTTGGACAAATAAACAACTATACTTTAACCTATAGAATAAACCAATATGATGATGTAGATGATGTTGTTATAACCGATGTTATAGGTAACGGCCAAACCTATAATATAGGCTCTGCATCTTTATTACCTGTTAACCCTAACCCACCAATAAATCCTAACGGCACCACTACCTTAACTTGGAATCTTGGTCTACTGACTACAGGTACAACTGGTACCATTACCTTTAGTACTACAACAAGCAATAATTATTACCTAGGAGGCCCTGTAAGTGCTGGTGATTCACTAAATAATAATGTTACAATTACAGGTACAAATGATACTACTATAACACCTACCCCTGATAACTCTAGTACGCGTATAAGTATAGGTTTACCTAGTATTTCAAAAGAAATAGTTAATTACTTCTATAAAGATGGTAGTTTAAAAACAAGCAACGTAGTTGCTCCTGGAGATGGTGTGGAATTTGTAATCACCTATAGCTCTTTAGGTCTTATAGCTCCACAACTAGGTATTGAAATAGATGAATATGCTCCACTAAATATGGGACCCCTAACTGATACTCTACCTGTAACTTACGGTGGAACTCTTGGTACCTCTTTTACACCAATCACTGTGTCTCCAAACGGTCTAAGATGGGCTTTGGGTACAGTACCTGGAAATAGTTTTTGGACTGCTAATTTTATTATTCCTGTTGCAGATGTAGATTTTGTAGGTATAAATAATAACCTTGCTAAGCTTGGAGGTATGGACACACAAGGTTTTGGTTACAGTAGTCGAGATCAAGTTGAAGTCACCTTCGGTCAGCCAAATATAACCTTTGCAAAAACAGTGACAGGACCTGATGTAAATGCTATAAAAGCTGGTGAAACCTATACCTATTCAATTACAATTTCTAATCCTCAAAACCAAGAGGGTAATGTGACTGACGCCTTTGAAATGGATTTAACAGATGTAATCCCTACTGGCCTTAGCTATACAGGAACTTATAGTGTCATTGGTACAGGTACCTATTCAACGCCAGCCTTTGTAGGTCAAAATATATCTATGACTATTCTTAAACTTGCTCCTGATGAAAGTTTAACATTTACCTATGATGTACTAATTACATCCCTTGTTGTTAGTGGTCAAAGTTATATCAATAATGCAGAACTTCAAAGGCCTTATTCACAGCCAGATAGGTCATATAAATTTCCTGGAGATCCTTTTACCGCCTCAACTACTTTGATAGCTTTAGGAATCACCATGACCAAACTTATATCGCCAATATCCTCCAAGATAGGTGACTTAGTAACTTATCTACTTCAAGTTACAGTTCCTCTTGGAACTACTGCGTATAATATACAGGTAACAGATAAATTTCCTGTGACTACTCAAACCTACGAAGGAAATGCAACTAAGGATGGTGTATCTATTTTCCCAGTTGTTGTAGGAGATACAGTAACCTTTCCAATGATTCCCTTTGTTGATGCATCCACTGAAGCAGTCACAATAGTTTATGCTTTTAATATAAGAGTTGTAAGTGGTACTCACGTCCCACCTTTTATTGAAAATCAAATTAATAATGCCACTGTAAATTGGGATCTTGATAATGTAGGTACTCCAGCTGTTCCATTTAATACTTCTGCTACCCTTCAGGTAAGAACACCTAATCTTATAGGTAGCAAACAACAAAGAAATGTTTCAACTGGAAGTAATTTTACATCTGGAAATTTAATCTATAGTATCGGAGACATCATCCAGTACAGAATCACCTTAACTAACACTGGAGCTGAATCAGCCTTTAATACTGCTTTAACTGATATCATAAATCCACTATTATCCTTTAATTCAGGATCAATTTCTACAACTAATGGCTCAGCTTCTAATATAGGAAATACTATCACTTGGGAGATCCCAATTATTCCATCAGGTGCTAGTGCTACACTCACATTCACTGTAACTACATTAACTGGAATAGGATCTGATGGTAGAATTCCAAACAGTTCTGCATTTATATATAACTCAAACAATAATGGATTTGAAGTAACCTATGGACCTATAAATACAAACACTGTACAACTTGTAGCCCCTGCTGTAACTATATTGAAAACCTCATCCCTTACTGAAGGGGAAATAGGAGATGATATTACCTATACTATTACCTATACGGTACCTAATGGAACTATAGCCTATAGTCCTATTTTGACGGATATCCTTCCCATAGGGCAAACTTATATTGGTCCAGCCACAAGGCAAGATACTGGAGGTCCAGTATTACCAGTAATACCAACTGTAGTAGGTCTTAATATTACTTTCCCAACGGATCCCGATATAGATGCAACTTCTGGAACACGAATACTAACTTATACTTTTGTAGCAAGAATAACAAGTGCTACCCATAGTATTCCTTTTCAAGAAATTCAAACAAATAGATCCAATATTAATTGGCGTCGAACTCCAATTGGTCAAAGTGTAAATAGATCATCTAATATAAACATTACTGTAAAAACTCCTAACATCACTATATTAAAGGAACAAAGAAATGTAAGTACTGGTGGAAGCTATACAACTTCCAATATCTCAGCCTATCCAACAGATATTATTTATTATAGACTTACAATAACATCTAATGGTGCTTCTCCTGCTTATAATGTTAATCTAGATGATGTATTAAGTAACAAAATAACTTTTATTGGAACTATATCTGGACCTACAATAGGTACAGTTACCCCACCTGGACCATCTTTGAATTGGAATATTCCTGAATTAGCTAATGGCTCCATTGCAATCTATGAATTTCAAGTAGATGTAAATAGCGGAATTGGTGCTGGTGATAGTATATCTAATACTGCAACCTCCACCTACGACTCTAATGATGTAAATCCAATAACTTATAATGAGAATTCTAATACAGTTACTCTAGATACACCTTTAATTTCTTTCTTTAAAACAGCTAATACTAGCGTAGCTACTATAGGAAGTATAATAAACTATACTCTAACGGTAACAATTCCAAGTGAAGTTGCCGTATACAATCTATCATTTAGAGATATTATCCCTATTGAACAAAATTATGTTCCAGGAACATTTAGTGGAACACCATTACCATTGGGTACACTAATTGCTTCCCCAAATGAACTACTTTATACAGATTCTGAGGCTTCAAGGTTAGGACCTATGACATTAATATATACTTTTGATACTGTGGTAATAAGCGGTGTAACAGTTCCACCTTATACTCAAATCCAATCAAATACAGCGGATCTTCACTGGGAAATTACACCATTAGGAGCAGTTGCATCAGTATCTGATACTTACGATGTAGAAATACGAACACCTCATATCAATGCATTAAAGGAACAGCGATTGATACCAGATGGTAGCTTTACAACATCTCCACTTTTAAATATATCTACTTCTGATGTTGTTGAATATAGGATAACTCTTACAAATGATGGAACATCCCCTGCGTATAATGTAGTTACCACAGATATTCTAGATTCTTCTCTAACTTATCTTAGTTTAACAAGTGTAACTGCAGGAGTGATAATACCTACTCCAGGACCAGGTGGTACAATTAATTGGATAATTAATCCCGGTACAATTTCTCCAGGCGAATCTGAAATACTTGTATTCCAGGTTGATGTAAACTCAGGACCTGCACCTGGTACTTCTGTAACTAATCATTCTTCAACACTATATGATACTCTTGATACAAATCCTACAACTTTAGGACCTGCATTATCTAATAAAGTAGCATTTAATTATAATGATCCTGAAATTATAAAAACTGTAGATAAAAATGCTTTATTCGTTGGAGATGTTGTAAATTACACTGTAGAAGTTACAATTCCTTTGGGAAATGTAGCATATAATGTTCAGCTTATAGATATACTTCCTCCAGAGCAGTCTTATAACCCTGGAACTTTAGTAGTTGATAATGTTATAACTTTACCATTATCAACAAATCCATTAGTAACACCTATAATACCAGTTGTTGATGCTACTTTAGCTCCAATAACAATAGTATACACATTTGATGCAACCATAAATAATATAACTGTGACTCCACAGCAGCTTCAGATTAATACCGCCACAGTAACCTGGGACTTAGACCCTGGTGGATTAAATCCTGGAACTCCGCAGAACAGTGAGTCTACAGTCTATGTTACCAATAGCAATCTTATTCTAGAAAAAACTCAGAGTAATGATATAGGAGGTCCCTTTGTTTCAACTCCTATTCAAACCTCTGTAGGAGATTTGATTTACTATAAATTATCTATTACAAATCCTGGGATAACAGAAATTTTTCATGTAAATGTTAATGATACTTTTTCTCCATTACTACAAATTGTTAATATCACTCATTCTGTTGGTGCTAAACTTATAGATGATAATAATTTTATATGGATGATAAACTCTATTGCACCTTTAACCACCGTATATGCTATAGTATGGGCTTTAGTTTTACCTGGAGGAGGTTCCAGTAGTACAATACCTAATGCCTTTACAGCAACCTTTGATGCAGTAAGTTCAACACCACATATTGAGTATGGTCCAATAACTTCAAATACTGTGTTAGCTGAACTACCTTCACTACAGTTTAATAAATTAGCTTCTAGCATAGATGTTCAACTTGGAGATGTTATAACTTACACCTTAAGGGTGACTATCCCAAATGGAACTATAGCTTATAATTTAATAGTGTCTGATACTCTACCCCCTGGACAAAACTACACGAACAACGCATCTATAGGTGGAACTCCTGTAGAAGCTACTCAAGTAGGTCAGACTGTAACTTTTCCAACCCAATCAATTATTGATGCCACAGCTGGTGAAGTTACTCTTAACTTTACCTTTGATGCAAGGGTGGTAACAGGCAATAATTTACCTCCATATACAGAAATACAAACCAATAACGCTACTGGAAATTATTCAATAAATCCACAAGGTGACCCTGGCAATCCTTTATCAGATAGTTTGGATATTAATGTAAATAGGCCATATATAGATGTAATAAAAAGTCATAGTAATTGTACAGAAGATACTTGTTTTATTATTGAACCATTATCAGTTAATGTTGGAGATATAATAAGATATAAACTTGCTGTAACTAACTCTGGAGCTTCTCCTGCTTATAATGTAGTTATAACAGATATACTTGATCCTTTTAATGGTTTCACTATTATTGAATTTATTACAGCTGGTATTGCGTCTTATGATAACCTAACTCGTACAGTTACATGGGTTATCGATTCTATACCTGTCGGAGAAACTTTTACTATGATTTTCGATATCGAAGTACTTGAAGGAGTAGGTGCTGGTGGTAATACTACGAACTTTGCAACCTATACCTATAATAGTAATACAACAACTCCAATAGAGTTTGGTCCTATAGATACAAATGAAGTTCAACTAAATTACCCTAATTTACAGCTTACAAAGAATGCCAATATAACTAATACAGTAATAGGAAAAGTTATAACTTATACTATTACCCTTACAATTCCTAATGGAACCTTAGCTTATAATGTTCAACTTTCAGATATAATTCCAGTTGGACAACAATATAATAATAATGCTACATTAAACGACTCCCCTATAATTATAGAATCTAGAATGGGCCATTTAATTAACTTCCCAGTTATTCCATTTGTAGATGCTACCAATGGTGAAGTTGTTTACGTATATACCTTCGAAACCATAGTTGTTTCTGCCAATGTTAACCCTATAACATTAATTGATAGCCAAATTAATGAAAGTTATGTAAATTGGTTTATAGATCCACAAACTGCTGCTGAACCTGTGAATTCTTCAGCTACTGTAAATGTTACAAATAGTTTCATGGAAATTACTAAACTTCAGAGAAATGTATCTCAACAAGGTAGTTTTACGGATACCCCTATAAATGGTTATGTAGGTCAAACCTTAGAATATAGTTTAACTGTTACAAATACCGGTCCTAACCCTATATATGATGTAATTGTTTCTGATTCACTGTCAAATAATCTTGGCTTTGTGTCAGAAGTATCTGTTCCAATAGGAACCCTAACTCATAGTGGTGAACCAGTTGGCGGTTTTATTCTTTGGTCTTTTAATCCATTGAATCCAGGTGAATCTTTTACCGTTGTATTTTCTGTAAAAGTTGCAACACAACCTACAGAACCAGTTATCGACTTAGCAAGTGGATATTTTACAGTAACCTCTGGTAGTAGTGATTATTTTGAAACCTTAAATTCAAACCAGGTAGAATTTAATCCATTTTTACCCTTTATAAAAATTACAAGCTATTCATGTGGGACTATATATACAACATGTAATGAGGACATTATTTGTAAAAAGATTAATAAAAATAATTATTAATCTTATAAGCATTTAAGCTAAAGTACTAAATATTACTTCTTTTTCAAATAAAAAAGGTTAGTTCAAATTAAATTTAAGAACTAACCTTTTATCTTTTATGCAAATACAGTGGCTTCTACTGTATAGATACATGATTTATTTTCAACCATTTCATAATCATATACGGAAAATGTATATATACTTTTATTGCTTCCCGTAATTACATAATACTGCTGAGATCCTATTGGTATCTTTTGAAACTCATTGCTACAGGTTCTAAATACTTGAAACCCAACATTTATAAATGGAGTACCCTCTGGCTTATCTACATTTAATATAAAATCTAATTTTATTTTTGTATTACACAAGCATGTTGGATCAACAGTGATTGCAGCAACTGTCGTTGGTGTACATATAATTCCTTCTTCTACCGGTAGTTTAATAAATTCCGATATCTGATTTCCTTTTTTTAAAATCGTCCCACAGGCGTAACAATCTCGCATATTTGAACTCATAATTAATTCCCCTTCTATTTAGATTACATTAACAATTTGTTAATACAACATAACCCTCCTACTTTATATTATATGTTCGTTATTTATAATTGATATAGAATTAATAAATATATGAATACCATTGTGGATGCAGCAATTAGAAATTACTATGGCTTTATTTTCAATAAGGATGGAATTAATAGTTTATAATTATTCATCATTTATACTTTCCACTTATTTTTCAATGTGCATATATAATCATTGAAACCACTGATAAGGAGGTGAATTTAATGGCAGTAGATAAAGTTTTAAACACTACTTCTTTTCATATTGAAGTTGAAAACGGAACTGATAAGACTGGAGCTACAATTTATAAGAAAAAAACTTTTTCTGGAGTAAAACCTAGTGTTGATCCACAAAATGTTTTTGATGTAGCTGAAGCTATTAAGGATGTTTTAAGTGCTTCTACTAGAGATAGTTACTTAAATGAAACTTCAAAATTAGTTAATGCTTAATAGTATTAACCGCGAGTATTAACTGTGGCTTATCCTAGAGAAAGGAGGAAATTAAACTATGGAATATTCATTATTAATGACTTTTATTAATGCCAGTGGAGATAAAGTTAATTTATCAATTTCAGGGGTTAAGCAAGATATCACTGAACCTCAGGTATCAACTCTTATGGATACCATAATTGCTAAGGATGTTTTTCTTAGTAAGGGAGGCTCTCTAGCTTCTAAATACGGAGCACAGCTTACCCAAAGACAAACTACTAAGTTCAGTATTGCCTAAAATAACAAAAATAACGGGGTCAGACCTGAGGAATTTTTTTCCTCGGGGTCTGACCCCATTACAAATATTTACACTTCTTCAATAAGAGATTTCATATTCTCTTTTATTGAAGATACTTCATTTTCTACAGTAGTTAGCTTTGCTCTAAGGGATTTTATTATGTCCTCTACATTATAAACAACGTTGCATACACTTTTTAAAGAATCACTGATTTTTGATTGAACAATCCAATCAGATATTAATCCATCAAAAAAGTAATCTGCAAAGGTTTCAAAAGAACCAATATTTATATCTATATCCATTGCTAAATCCACATCTGCTAATTCATTTTGAAATTTCATCAGTGCAATTTTTGTATTCTGTGCATACTCTTTAGCTTTATCAATTTCAGAGTGTTTAGCTGCTGTAGCTAAAAGACCTCCACCTAGTATATCCCAGGTTCCCCATCCATCAGCACTTTCAAGAGAATCTACTACAAATTGAAGTTCATTTCTAGCAGCATCACCAGCAGCTATTGCTTCCTGTAACTCTTTCTTCTGAGCTTCAATAGAAGGAATCTTGTCCATAATTTCAAGTAACTTTTTAGAGTTCTCATTATTTAAACCTAATATAAACCCTTCTTTTTTCTTTAATACTGCTTCATATTCAGCGTCTGCATCAAGTAAATTGTTAAATGACACTTTATAGGATTCAAGATCCTTTTCTAACATAAGAACTGAGTGGCAACATTCATCATACTTTAACTTTGCGGCAAGGAACTCTTGTCTCTCTTTATCAAGCTGCTGATCCTTACTTCCAAGTATAGAATAAAATATGTTAGTAATACTTAAAGATTCAAGCTTTTTTACATCCTTATCCTCATCTTTAAGAGCTTTTTCAAGTTCTATCTTTCTATTTACTTCTTTTTCAAGAGTTTCTTCCGTATGCCTAATCATACCCTCAAACTTCTCTTTTCTCCACACTTTTTCCTTAGCAGCTATAAGTTCTTCATTAATATACTCAAACATACTAAACTTCCTTTCTTTTTTAAGGGAGGTTATACCCCCAATTTTGTCATGGGGTATGACCCCCTGGATATTTTATACTTATTTCAAAGGATATACTAAATTCAAGTTTAATTTTTTCAATTCCTTATAATAATAATAGTTATGCTCAGCACCAACTGTACATAAAATTCTTTTATCACTATTTTTCTCTATGACTTTTCTAATACGTTCTACCATTATTTGATTTCTAGCTATCCAATTTACATTATAAACTATAGGGTCTATTGTATTTAACCATTCTTGCTTTTGCATTATTAATGCATCTAATTCAAATGAATTAAGTGGCAATATGCTTTTCTTTCCAACTTCCCATATTTTTTCATATTTTTTATCTAACTCTTTAATAATGGCTTCTTTTTCAGTTTCACTATAGCTTTGTAGATAATCAAAATCAACCAAATCATCTTCAAACCAATCTACTGGTTGAAATTCAATTCCTTCACTCTTACAGTAAGGTATAATCAATCTTCTATATTCACTTGGTCCAAGATACCCTGAATATGTATTATCATCACAATATTGGGACCAATCCTCTGGTCGTACTTCCCCACATATAATATCAGGTTTAAATCCCACTATTGCTTCTTTTATCATTTCTAATGTGTATCCCTTTTCCTGTCTAAAATCATCATCTCCATGAATTGTACCTAAAATACCTATAACTCCCATGCCTTTTCCCCCCTATTTTGTACTATCCCAAATTTTGTAACGGAGTCTGTCCCCCTGGATAATATTTTACTTTATACCATTATATCTCATTACAATCATAATATATACTCCCATAGCATAAACATTAAAAAGATAATTTTGCGGGGTGATTATTTTGAAAAAATCCAAGATTAAAAAGTTCTTTTCCTTTTTTAAGAAGATCAAGATTATGATTTTTGTAATAGCTATAATTGTTGCTTGTTTATTTATAAATTCTTTAACTACTAAAAATAACTTGGAGAAAAAGAGTGATTTTGTATCTGAAAAACTTATATCCATATCCGAGCTGGCTACTTCTCGTTATGATTACTCTAATGTGATTTCTGTGAAGAATAGCTTAAGTTTTAAGGATATTACTATTCCTTTTACCGAAAAATCCTTTGTAATTAAATATAATGGCTATATTACTGCTGGATTAGATTTTAGTGCTGCTACTTTTTCTATAGATAAAAATATACTTACCATAACTATTCCACCTTGTTCTATCCTTACTCATAATGTAAATGAAGATGAGGTTTTTATATTTGATGAAAAGAACTCCATATTTAATAAATTAACTATGGATGATATGTTAAGTGAAATTGTAGCAGAAAAATCTAAGACTGAAGAAAGGGTAATCAAAGATGGCTTCCTTGATAAGGTTACTGTGGACACTATAGACCTTCTTAAAAACATTTTCTTGAATTGCGGTTTTGATGAAGTGAAAGTTAAGATTGCAGCATCTTAATTCATATAATATAAAAATGCTATGTTTTTTCAACATAGCATTGTGACCTTATAAAATTATTAGTTTAGACTTAATATGTTCATTGAGATGGAACGCAATGAAGTAATTCACCTTATAATACTAGTATTCCCTCCCTTTAGCTCTAACATAGAATGAAATTATTTTTGAATAAGGGAAATAAAATAAGAATAATATAGACACAAGAAATAATACTATGAAAATCATATATGGTAAAACTTCTATTGTCCTTGAAATATCACTAATTAAAAGAATAAATACTTTTATAATGCTATAAGAAATAATAGCTATAGTAGTTAGGTAAAATGCTGAATACGTTAAAACCATTTTCTTAGCATTAGAAACTTGTTCCTCCCTATTTGAATATATATTAGGTCTTTCGTCTGTGTATTCTTTACTCCATAGACTCCATTTAACTGGTAATGTTCCAACAGTATATGCAAGTTCCCATTGATCCAGTTTAAATATTTCATAATATGCAGCTGTAGGGTTATTTTGAAAATCTAATATATATCTAATTTTTCTAGGAGCTCCCTTAGTAAAATAAAATTTCATATTCCCTTTTTTAACTTTATAAAGATTAAAGCCTTTTGCTTCCATATCTTCTAACCATTTTTCTAATTTATCTGGTTCTAAAAAACTAGGGCATCTTTTCTCTATTAACTTCCTATGTTCTTGTAGGGAACCTTCCTTTTCAGATACATATTCCCCATCAAATTTAACATAATCAGAGCCTAATTCCTCTTTTATCTGCCATTCATTCTTCCTTAATCTATATAGTGGATATATGAAAAGAGCTATAATACCTAGTGCTTTTACAACATTTAAAATATCTAACAAAGTAAAATAAGAAGTTTCTATATGTTGTATTTTCTCAGGAGATACTTCTTTTATGAAGGTGATATCTCCAATACCTAAAAAATAAAAAATTATCATTGGAATCAAAAATATTAGGAAAATGCCAATGTTTACAGCAAGATAAATTGGAATTAATGATAAAAGAATTTGAGCTATTTTAAATCTGCTTAGTAAAGGCTCTCGAGATGGCTCAGCTTTTATATCTTCTAGATTCTTTTCATTTGCTAAGAAAAACCATCTACCTTTTCTACAAGCTTTGTACCATCCATTTTTTATTAAAGAAGGTTGTAACTCTGTAACCCCCCTTTTCTCAAAGGAAATTCTATAGTTAATATTGCTTTCTTCTCCCTTTTCAAAGATAAATAGTCTTAGAAGAAGGTTAACATCTTTCAAAATATAACCCTCTAAAGCTTTTTTACTTAACCAGTTTTCTATATTTTTAATATTTAAGCTCCAAAATGGTTTAAAAATTCTCATGAAAAATCCCCCTCATATTTTATTGCATTATCATGTAATTCTTTAATCCTCTCTATCTCTGCTTTTATTAATCTCTTTCCCAGTTCTGTAATTTCATATATTGTTTTCCTATTTTCATCAGAGTAAATTGATATAATTTGACTTTTTTCCATTTTACCTAATGTTCCATAAACTGTACCAGAACCTAACTTTATTCTTCCATCAGTAATTTTATCTACATGTTGTATTATTCCATAACCATGTCTTGGTTCTGTAAGTGAAAGAAGAATATAGAAAGCTGTTTCTGTCATAGGCATGAATGCTTTTAAAATTTTATCCTCACTCATTAAAATACCTTCTTTCTAGTATTACTACATTTTTATATGTCACGGTGTGATATATCATATTAAAACTATATCACGTTGCGACATATAAGTAAATATGCAATATAAAAAATGCTATGTTTTTCAACATAGCATTATGACCATATAAAATTATTGGCTTAGACTTAATATGTTTATTATTTAGCTGTTTTCCAGGCTGATTCCCATAAAGTAATCAGTTCTTGTGAGAATTGAATCTTATTTAACTCTATGGCAGCTTTATTATAATAAGTTAGGAAATATTTTAGATTAACAATACATTGAAGGACTTTTTCTTTTCCGAAAACTTTATCTATTGTTCCCACCATTTCTTCTCCAATTAATTTATCTAGAGAAGGCTTTATTCCTTGCATGAATGTATATGTATGAACTTTGTTTCTTAAAGTATCAATATTCCCTCCTTCCTTAAATAACTGTCTCAAAAATAAATCTAGCTCTGCTATTCTATCTGCTACCTTTAATCTTTCTTCACTATGAATGGATGTGATTTTCTCATACTGCTCCTTACCCATTATTTTACTTCCAACAATTCTCATCACTTCATTGTCTACTTGATTATCAAAAAAATATACTGCACTACCCTCGTCTAATATGGAACCTACTAATATAATTGCTAAACTAATAAAATTATTTCTGTTGATTAATTCCATTCTTTTTTTATCCTTACTTCTCCAATACCTAGAACCTATATGGTGAAATTCATGTGCCATACCATAAATTCCAAATGAATAAAAATTATCTGGGTATAACATAGTTATGCATTGAGTATAATTATTCATGCCAATAATAGTTCCTCCATTAAATCCATCAACTATGAAATGTAAATTTAATTTCATATCAGTATCTTCAGGAAGATACAATGAAACAAGTTTCTCAATCTTAGAATAGTCAATCTTTTGAACATAATTCAAATTAATATCTAAAGAATTTGTATCCTGAAGTATTAACTTAAATCTCTTATAAATACTTTCAAGTCTACCATTATATTCGCTTCCATTAATAATGCTATTCCAAACATATAAATATTCTTGCTTAGGTATTAAAGGCTCCAATGCATTTAGCCATATTTTATATGCTTCTGTTGTTTCTATAATAGTATTAATATCTTCAACTTTTACTAATTCTCTATTTGATAATGAAGTAAAAATATTGGTCATTTTTTTTGCCCCGTCATAAGTTACATTTATCTTCATTTCACCACTCCTTTCACCTAGGTTTTAAAATACAAAATACAATTGATTATGAACTTATAAATGAATTATATACCAATAAAGGTAACTTTTAAAATAAAAAATATTAAATGGTAAATAATTTTTACTTTAATTATTATTACTTAAGGTATGACCCCTTAGTGACTAAAAATATGGATAAATACTAAATTACTATATGTTTACTAATTTATATGATATATAATTAAGCAAATAGACAACCGTATGAGATAGTGAATCAAAGTTTACAATTAATTGTTAGGGGGATCTTTATGAGGGCTATTGATTTATATAATCAATTGGAAAGAGATTTTATTACAAAAGATATGCGAGATGATTGGGCAAGATTCATGGGTGAATTAGATGAATACCTTTCTCCAAATTTTAAAGAAAGAAGTATGGGTTTGGTTTGTGACTTCACAAATGAAATTAATTCTGTTTATTCTGCTGTGTTTCCTACTAAAGAAATTTTGCAGAGTATTATTGATGATGGAGTAACAAATGCAATGTTATTTCTACACCATCCTTCTATTTGGGATATTAGAAGATTAAAACCCTTCTATCAAATGGATAAAGAATTAATAAATAAGTTTAAAGAAAACAAAATATCAATATATAATTTACATGTACCATTAGATAATTTCAGTGAATATTCAACAAGTAAAACTTTAGCCGATGTTTTAGATATAGAAATTGAAAAACCATTTAAGGAGTATTGCGGAACATTAAGTGGTGTAATTGGTAAAACAAAGTGCAAGAGCGTGGAAGAATTACATGATAGGTTTTCAAAAGCTTTAGGGCACAATACAAGCCTCTATTTATATGGAAATAATAATATAAAAGATGGGAGAGTAGCTATTGTAGCAGGTGGAGGCAATAATATAGCTACTGTTTCTGAAATGATTGAAAATAAGGTGGATGTTCTTATTACAGGTATTTCAGTGAATAACAAAAATTATTTAGAAGTTCATACGCTTGAACAAAAAAATCATATTAATGTTTTGGGTGGAACGCATTATTCTACTGAAAGATTTGCATGTCAAAAGATGTGTACTTATTTTGAAAGGTTTGGGCTTGTTTCTACTTTTATTGAAGGAGAACCAGTATACGAGGATATGTAAGTTTTCCACATTAGTTTAATGATTGTACATAAATATTTATATATATTTCACACTTTCCTTAAATGTAAATTAAATAATATAAATATATTAAACACTTAAGAAATTTGTAATGAATTCCTTAAGTGTTTTAATCTATAATTAAATTAAGTAAGCTAGTTATAGATAAGTTTTAAAATATAAAAAAGTCTATAACTATTTCGCCTATGGTAAATAAGGCTTTGAGGAGGAACTTTTTTGAAGAAAAAAAGATTTAGTTTTAAAAAACTTTTATTTATTTTAATTATTATTGGTTGGGGTATGTTATTTATTTATTCTTTTAACAGTAAAAATCCTCATGAACAAGAAACCTTTCAGATTGAGTATAAAGATTCTATAAATAAATATTGTAAAGAGTTTGATGTTGATAAATATTTAGTCTATGCAATGATAAAACAGGAAAGCAATTTTAATAACCAGGCTATTTCTTCAGCTAAAGCAAGAGGTTTAATGCAGCTAACAGAAGATACCTTTAACTGGCTAAAACCTCAGTTAGGAGAAAGTTCTACCACCTATGATGATTTATTTGATGCAGATACTAATATTCGATATGGTGTGTTTTTTATTTCTATCCTTCAGAAAAATTTTTCTGAGCAAAACACTGTAGTTGCAGCCTATAATGCGGGAATGAATATTACCACTGAATGGTTACAGGATAGTAATTATTCAAGTGATGGAGCAACACTAAATAACATCCCTTATAAAGAAACTGCAAACTATGTTGATATAGTGGACTATAATTATAAAAAGTATTTAGAAATATATAAAGATAAATAAATTAAGGTTTAGTAATCAAAATTAAGTGATTACTTGCAAACTACCCCATTATCCAAAATAGAATAATGGGGTAGTTTTATTTTTACATAATTATTTATAATTATTTATTTCTAGCTCTGCTTCCACAGGTAATTTTTCTTTTAAAATATTAATAACTTTATAGTAATCATTGGTTTTAAAATGAAAGGTTTGCTCCATAAAACCACCAAATAGTTTAACTTTTACATCCTTTGAATTAGTTACTTGAACTTTCTCAATCTCATTCCACAATATAATCTCTTTATATCTATACATTGATATAAAACCTTTGGAGCTAATTCCTCCCTTAATCCAGCTGCTTATAAACGTAAAAATACATAACATTCCTATTACATAATGAATCCATGTATTAGCATAAAAATACATAATGCCTATGAGAATAATAATACCAAACAATACAACAACAATCTCTATAAGCCTTTTTTTTATTGGTATTATTAAGGCTTTTATATATTTTAGCTGCTTTAGTATTATTAAAATTAAAAGCACTGAAATAATAATATCATTAATCTTCATTTATATCCTCCTGTTATAAAGCCTTTGATTTGGACTTCTTTTTTGCACTTAAAGATTCATTTATGTGTATCACTTGATGTCTAGTCATTGGCATTAATATAATTCCCGCTACATTCTTTCTACCCCAAAAATCAATAAGCCAATTTGATGCCTTCACATCCAATACTGCTCTCTCATCTAATATACGTTGCAATCTATGTTTATCAAACTTTCTTTTCATATCCTGAGTGGAAAGATTCTTTACTATGTCTCTTGTCCTTCTTCCTACTTCAATTCTATAATTTTTTAACTCTTCCATATTTATATTTTTACTAAATTCCTTAATATCATCTTCTGACATCGCATTACCAGTATCTGTGATATTGGAGTTGATTTTTTCTTGCCAATTTTCCCTATTAAATATCTGTTTATCGCCTGCAACTAATAAATTCATTGTTATATCCTCTATCCTAGTACAATGCCAAATGCCATAGGCGATAGTACGTCCCTTTTGATTTTGTGAAGTTCTAAATGTATTTTCATCTAACCCTTCCCATAATTCATCTTCAAAAGTTTTTTTATCTACTCCTGACATAATGGATAAATGCACCATTGAATGCAAACTTAAAGCCAAGCTTTTACTTTCTTGAATTTTATCTGGTTTCAACATTATCTTCCTTAACTCCTTAATGTCATTGTTCCATGATTTTAAATCCACTTAATATACTCCCCTTTATCTGTTCCTTATGGTTTATAATTAATTATCAACTCTAAAATTAATTTAGTGTTTTACCTTGGCTTTAATAACTCTACGGCTCTATATCCATCACTCTTCATAGAAGTATATGGATGAAAGTTATATTTTATAGGTATTAATGTAATTATCGTTTTCCCAAAGGTATTCCACTTAATGCCCTTTAATATTAATTCTAATATGTAATATTCACTTAGAGTATTACTACTAAGAATTATTAATGATATTAAAAATAGCATTAATGAAACCATTGGTCCTGATAACGCTATTATTATCGCCTTGATTCTATTATTCACAAATTTACCATAAACTCGTCCATATGAAATATCCATTATTGAATTATATCCTCTAAATTCTATTAGAAACCTACCTATCTGTACCTTTTTACTTAAGTAAGAATTACCTATTTCAATTTTCACATCTCCCTTAGTAAACATCAATAGTGGAATCCCATGTCCAATTTCATGCAGCAACGTTAATCCCGGTTCAAGTAATATAACTAAGAAATATATAACTATAAATTCCTTCAAATCATTGTTCCTCATCTTCCTATAAAATTAACTTTTTTATTTACATTCGTACTTTAGATTTCTGTAAAGTGTATTACCTCCATTAATTATGATATGACATAATATTGGATATATAATTGATTGAGTAATTAAAGCTATGTAGCTAAAGTATACTCCAATAATTAGAAAAGAAAAAAACATTGATACATTTTCTTTATTAAAAGACCAATAATTCAAATGAAATGCCATGAAAATAATTCCATTTAATAAAATAATAGCCTCAGCATGATCTCCTAATATATAGACTGTCATAGGTAAAATTAGTCCACGAAAGGCCACTTCTTCAAATATGGGTTGTATTACTCCATAATGAAAACATCTAAATTTATTACTTTTTCGTGGATAATAAATATTTATATTATATATACAAGTAAAGATTGTACTTATCCCAACATATAATATAGCCATAATCCCCCATTTATTGTTTACAGGAACTTTTACTATATAATCAATGGGATTAACAACTAAATATATAATTAATAGTATTAGACCCCAAGCGTAATACCCCTTGCTTTCCCATAGTTGGTAATTTATTGATTTATTAAAAAGTTTTTTAAAGATATTTTCTAATGGTTTATATGAAAATAATATTATTACCATTAATATTAAATAACCTATTTTACTCATTAACTGTAGCTCCTCTATAATTTACGTATCTTCTGATACTAGTATATTAATCATTATTTTATATTGCATGGGTGCATTATATAAATTGAATTATGTAATAAAGTTATTTCTTTTATTTTTTATCAAGCACTTCACCTCTATAAATGTTATTGATCATAAAAATAACATGTAAATAGCTACTCCCCCTGTAAAAATTACAGCTATAAATAACATAACTGCTTCAATTTTTCTATTATCTTTATAACTTTGTATTCCATTAAAAATATTTATTAAGGCAACTAGTAAAAGCATAATAGGGATATTGTTCCACTTACCTGTCATGTTTAATATAGCTACAATAATAACTAGAATAGTTAATAATATTTTTATTTTCTTCAATTTTGCATACTCCTTTGATATTTTTTCTTAAAGTTAATTATCAACTCTAAAATTAATTATACACTAATAAAAGTAAATTTAAAATAATTTTACCATAGACAACCTTAGCAATTATCTTGATGATTTAAACTAGCATCTCTACATTGACTTATAATCTAAATATTTTATATCCTCAAATTCCTAAAAAACACTGCATATTCATTTCTGAATGTGCAGTGTTTTAAATTGATTAAACTTTAAAATAAGATATTATAGCTAGTTATATAAATGCTAACGATTTTGAAAGTTATTTTAAAAGTTTTTCTAATAAATTGTAATTACTTTCTACTTTTTAATAATAGCAATCCAAACTTCTTGATGATTTTCTTGCATATAGCATTCAATTACAGGAAGATCAGCTAATTCATATCCTGAATTAGGAAGCCATTCACTATAAAATTGCTTATAAACCTTTTGAGTCGCATCTGGCAGTTCTCCATTAGCTTCAAAAATTGCCCATGTTGCAGCAGGGTAAGTAAACTCTTTCATTCCTTCAAGTACTGGAACATGTTTACAATTTGGTACATCAACATGATTTGTCACCGCTATGATGTATTCCATTTCTTCCGACTCTCCCCATTGTCCTCCTTGAGCAATTCCTAAAAAACCTGCAGGTCTATAGTCGGGAAAGTTGTCAAGGAACTTTTTCATAGTTCCATCCTTCCATGAGTTTTCCCAAATCTGAGGAATTACTTCAAAGGCCTGGGCTGTTTTTACTTTATGTGATACTCCCATTACTCTAAATTCAGGCCACTGTTCAATTTGATAATTCATATGATTTTCTCCTTTTATTGAAATTTGAAAGGAGAGCTTAGGACAGGATTTCAGCTGTACAGTTTCATTTCTAACACTTGAAGGTAGTACTCCATGAAATTTTTTAAATGCCCTAGTAAATGAATCTTGAGATTCATATCCATACTTCAAAGAAATATCAATTATTCTCTCTGTGCTATTTAATAAATCAAAGGCTGCCATTGTTAATCGTCTGTTTCTTATATATTCCGATAAAGGCTTGTCCGCTATATATGAGAACATTCTTTGAAAATTGTAGACAGAACATCCAGCAATTTTTGAAATAGTTTCATAGGATATTTCCCCATGAAGGTTTTCTTCTATATAATTTATAGACTCATTTAAATTTTTTATCCAATCCATTCTTCTCACTCCCAATTTAATAATATCTTTATAAATATATTTACACTCGATATTTCGTGCCCTATTTTGTAGCCTTATTATTATTAATTTACTTAGTTGTATTTCCCTTCTTTGAAGCTTCAATTATATTTTGAATCATTTTTTTAGATTCTAAAATTTCCTCATCTGTATCAACAACTTCAAATATGATTTTTCCATCATAGTCCTTTAAGTAATTTTGAAAAATTAACCTAAAGTCAAGTTCACCTTGTCCAATAGGAAGATGTTCATGCTCTACATCAAAATGCTTATCTGCTATATGTATGCATTTAGGAAATTTCACTTTAAGTATTTCTTCCAAATGATTATAGTCATCTATATGAGCAATATCAAGGAGTAATTCAACATCTGGGTTTTTATCAAATACTACTTTTAAGTCACTTGGCGTATAGTTAATTTTGTCAATTACACTATTATTCTCAATATAAAGTTTTATATTGTTCTTTTTTAATAGTTGGTTAGTCTTATAAATGTTGTCAGCAAGTAGATTTATAGTTTGAGAATTTATGATAAGACTTTTACATACGGGATGTATAATAACCTCTGTATGATTTAAATATTTTAATATCCTAATCAATTCATTATTATATTTATAATAATCATCAATATCATATACAGCACGAATCATTACTGGAAATTTTGAATTTAATACATATTCTTCTTTAGGAAATAATACCTTATCAAGTACTAATTCCCCTTTACTAAACCAAATTTGCATAAAATCAAACTTGTTTGATTTTGAAAAATCAATTTCATCTTTATAATTATTAAACCATCTTATACTTCTTCCATATTCTATCATAGTTATATACCCCCTTTTTTAATTTTCCTCACATATCTCTAAAACTAAATATAAATTAATTGTACACCAATAAAAGTAAATACAAAATAGATATCGTGATATAATATGTCTAATAAGTAAATAATTATAAGTTAACTATTGGAGGTAGAAAAATGGCAGATTTAAAATTATCAGAAATTATGGCCATGCAAAAGGAACTACAGGAAAAATATAAAGAAAAATGGACTCCTCTTTGTGCAGAGAATGGTCGTAACAGCTTGTTATGGATGATAGAAGAGATGGGAGAAGTAATAGCGATAATTAAAAAACGTGGAGAAAATGATATTATGAATGATGAAACAGTTAGAGCTGCTTTTGTTGAAGAAATGGTTGATGTTATGATGTTCTACAACGATGCATTGATGTGCTTCGGGATTACACCTGAGGAATTTTCAGAAGCTTTCATAAAAAAGCATTGTAAAAATATGAATAGAGATTTTGATCTTGAACATAAAAAATATCTGCTTTAATATTACCTGAATTATTCATAGTAAAATTAAATAGATTTAAAAGTATCAGATTTTTTGGCTGATATAAAATCCTTAGAGAAACTATATCTTAAAATACTCTTCCAATTCCTCCACAGAATTTATATCAAAGATATCCATCCCAATTTTATCAATGGCATTAATGGGTAAGTTCATTTAATTCAGAAGAAGAATCTATTAGAATTAAAAATTTCATTGTTCATAGTAACATATCTCGTAAATATACAAAAGTAAGAGAATTTAAAAATATCCAACCAATATTCATGTAACATTTTAAAAATATGGAATTTTAATACAAATATAATGTATAATAAAAATATAAATTACTGGGGGTAAAAGATGAAAAAAGTATTGGTTTTAATTATTGTATTGAGTGCCTTAATTATTAGCGGATGTACTCAAAGTGAAAACTTTACAATTGAACATAAAGAATTTACGGATGAACAAATGGAAATATTATCATTAACCGGAAATAGAGCATTTAAATATGATTTAAAAAACTTACCTAGAGATAAAAGCTATGAACTAAAGGTAGTATATGAAGTTTATAAAAATAAAGAAAAAGTAAGGGAAGAGATTCTATTAGGTACAGCATATGGGCCAACAGAGGATAAGATAGAAGATACTAATATATCAATAAATATACAAGAAAATAAAATAAGAATAATATTTGGTGGGGCATATAGTAATTTAGAAATAGAAGAAAATATATTTAAATCATCAAATTATTATTTTAATGGAGCTAGAAAATTTAATATAGGAGATGAAGTGTATTTATTTTATAGTAATGATGGCGGGAAGGGTTTAACCATGGAAAAACTAGGATACTTATCAAAAGAAGAATTAGATGGATTAATTGAGAAAAATAAAGAGAATGCTTTTATAAAATTAGTATGCGAAGAAATAAAAAAATAAGTTTACAACCTTAAACTATTACGAACTAAAATCCAGTGATTTCGAATCACTGGACTTTTAAATTAAACATATTACATACTTACAATATATTATCAACACTATTTTAAAACAGAGTCAAAAATAAAAGTAGAAAAAAATATACTTATTGCAAACAATGCAAATAGGGCAAACATATTTAAAATCAAAAATACTGTATCTAAAATAGTAGCTAATTTTTTTTCTTTTTCTAACATGCTACTCTTTTGTATCAAAGGAAAAGCCACTAAGCTACCAACTATACAAATTATGTTAATTACTAAAAGAATTTTAGCTGCTGGAACTTCAAAAAAAATTTTTGCAATAAATTCTATATAAACCACCTCCTTATATAGTCAAATATACACTATTTTGTAAATAATTCAACATTGAATTTATTTTCTTTTTTTCTTATCTTTCTATTCAAAGGCTTAATATTAAAATTAAAAATTTACTTCTACAAGTCTTTTCTTATCTTCGTCTTCTTTTCTGGTTGTGGCATCTTGCCTTTCAATTACAAGCCGCCCTTTATTAGTTTTTAATAATTCATCTGGAATTATAAATACAAGATCATAGGTATATTCTACTGATGGCTCAAACTCTGTTCTAAAATAATCTTTTCTCCCATAACCTTCTAGTTTGCTTGAAGAGACACATTCACTATAATCACATTCAGTAGTAGTAGTATTTTTATATACTACTAATGCCATGCTATTTAAGTAGAGCTCCTTAATTTCTTTTGTATTATTCACAATAGTTAAATTAACTACTACATAAGAATCATCTCCAGTTATGTTGCCACTTTCAGCAAATGTATATCGTTCACTCCAATTAGTAGGTGCAGGAAAGTTTCCTTTTTCTTTTGATTCCATTGCTGAATTCACCTTATATGTATAAGGTCCAAAGGTAAACTCTTCTCCTACTTGAAAAATCCTTTTTTCACTTTCTTCTTTTGCTTCTTCTTCCTCAAGATTTCTTACGTCTTCTTCTGCCATTTCTTCATTATTCCAAACATTTTTTCCTGGAAGAGGCATACCTTTAACTATAAGTATATAGACACTGCAAATAAACATTCCTGCTATAATTATTTTGCAAATTACTTTGCCCATTTTTCCTTTCACTTTTACCTCCTTATATGAATATTCATTTAATGAAATTTTACTCCTACACATCTCATCTTATCTTCGTTTTCCTTTTCTGTTGAGGCATCTTGTCTTCTAATTACAAGCTGCCCTTCATTGGTTTTTAATGATTCATCTGGAATTATAAATACAAGATCATAGGTATATTCTACTGATGGCTGAAGCTCTGTTCTAAAATAATCTTTTCTCTTAAAACCATCTAGTTTATTTGAAGATAAACATTCACTATAATCACATTCATTAGTATTATTATTTTTATATACTGCTAATCCCATGCTGTTTAAGTAGAGTACCTTATCTTTTTTTGTATTATTAACAATAGTTATATTAACTACTACATAAGAATTATCTCCTGTTATGTTGCCATTTTCATCAAATGTATATCGTTTTGAATAATCTGTAGGTGCAGGAAAGTTTCCTTTTTCTTTTGATTCCATTGCCGAATTCACCTTATATGTATAGGGTCCAAAAGTAACCTCTTCTCCTATTTGATATAATCTTAATTCACTTTCTTCTTTTCTTTCTTCTTCCTCTGCTATTTCTTCATTATTCCAAACATTTTCTCCTGGAATAGGCATACCTTTAACTATAAGTATATAGACACTGCAAATAAACATAGCTATTATAATAATTTTTAAAATTAATTTTCCCATCTTGTTTCTCACTTTCCCCCCCCAACATAACACTAATATAAAATTAAGTTTTAATATATTAAAATATATATACTAAAAATCATTAATTAAATACTTTTAAATTTCGTTAAAGAAGATTGTAAAATACAAATATATATCTTACAATCTTCTTTTCTAAATTTATCCTTAAATTATATGCTGTCTGGACTCCATTTTCCAGATAAATATACCCTTAATTGAGTTCCTGTCATACGAAGTTGTGCAGCATTCCATTTTCTTTCATTTACATTATTAAGTAACTTTTTAGCTTGCCCCTTACCTACTAATACATTTCCATTGTAATTGCAGCATTCTTGTTGTGTTGGTCTAACAGAAGCATTACTATCTTCGTATATGCCTCATTGATTTTAACACTCATTACTTAAAACTTACATAACATTAAATCTTAAATATTAAAATTAAAAATTTATATCTACACACCTTACCTTATCTGCATCTTCTTTTCTAGTTGAGGGGTCCTGTCTTTTAATTGAAAGCTGCCCTTTATTATTTTTTAATGACTCATCTGAAGCGATAAATACAAGATCGTAAGTATATTCTACTGATGGCTCAAACTCTGTTCTAAAATAATCTTTTCTTCCATAACCATCTAACTTACTTGAAGATACACATTCGCAATAGTCAGATAAAACACCTAAAATCATAGTATTTAAATAGAGTTCCTTAACTTCTTTTGTATTATTCACAATAGTTAAATTAACTACTACATAAGAATTATCTCCAGTTACATTGCCACTTTCATCAAATATATATCGTTCACTCCAATTTGTAGGTGCAGGAAAGTTTCCTTTTTCTTTTGTTATACTTGCCGAGTTTACCCTATATGTATAGGGTCCAAATTTAATCTCTTCCCCTACTTGAAAAACCTTTTTTTCACTTTCTTCCTTTTTTTCTTCTCCCTCACTGTTGTCCACATCTTCTTCTACTATTTTTTCATTATTCCAAACATTTTCTCCTGGAAGAGGCATACCTTTAACTATAAGTATATAGACACTGCAAGTAAACATGGCTACTATAATTATTATGCAAATTACTTTGCCCATTTTTCCTTTCACTTTTTACCTCCTTATATGAATATTCATTTAATGAAATTTTACTTCTACACATCTCATCTTATCTTCATCTTCTTCTCTAGTTGTGGGATCTTGTCTTCTTATACCAAGCTGACCTCCATTGCTTTTTAATGATTCATCTGGAATTATAAATACAAGATCATAGATATATTCTACTGATGGCTCAAACTCTGTTCTAAAATAATCTTTTCTCCCATAACCTTCTAGTTTACTTGAAGATACACATTCACTATAATCACACTCATTAGTATTATTATTTTTATATACTGCTAATCCCATGCTGTTTAAGTAGAGTACCTTAGCTTCTTTTGTATTGTTCACAATAGTTAAATTAACTACTACATAAGAATTATCTCCGGTTATATTCCCATCTTCATCAAATGTATATGTTTCTGACCAATTTGTAGGTGTAGGAAAGTTTCCTTTGTCTTTTGATTCCATTGCCGAATTAACCTTATATGTATAGGGTCCAAATGTAATCTCTTCTCCTATTTGATATAACCTTAATTCACTTTCTTCTTTTCTTCCTTCTTCCTCACCGTTATCCACATCTTCCTCTGCTATTTCTTTATTATTCCAAACATTTTCTCCTGGAAGAGGCATACCTTTAACTATAAGTATATAGATACTGCAAATAAACATGGCTGCTATACCAATTTTAAAAACTGATTTTCCCATCCTGTTTCTCACTTTTTACCTCCCAACATAACACTAATATGAATTTAAGTTTTGATATATTAAAATATATATCCTAAAAATCTTTAATTAAATATTTTTAGATTTCGTTAAAGAAGATTGTAAAATACAAAAATATATCTTACAATCTTCTTTTCTAAATCTATCTTTAAATTATATGCTATCCGGACTCCATTTCCCAGATAAATATACCCTTAATTGAGTTCCTGTCATACGAAGTTCTGCAGAATTCCATTGTTTCTCACGTACACTATTAAGTAACTTTTTAGCTTGTCCCTTACCTACTAATACAGTTCCATTGTAATTGCACAACTCTTCCTGACCTGGTCTAACATAAACATTACCATCTTTGTAAATACCATAAGCTCCCCATACATCAACGTAAACACTACAAGGTGACCCTAAATTATTTATATATGCTGATGTCTTATCTGACTTATATCTATAGCCTGTGTGCACTATATTGTATCCTGAATAAAACTCGCTAAAAGGAGTGTCTTCATAGTTATTTGCTTCAGCAGTAGATATTTTAGCTGCCATTATGGTCATGAATACCATTCCTAATATAATCCCTTTAAAAATATTTTTTTTAATTTTCAATTGTCTTCCCCCTTTTTAATAGGATACTTTAACCCTATCTTAAACTTTTAAAATATAATTTGATTAATCATTTAAGTTCTATGCATTTTATTATATCTTGAAAATCTTACCTTATATACGTAAAGTATTTACAAAGATAACTCCCTAGTTTTTTTGTTATTGACTTTAACAATAACTACTTAGAGCTTATATATTACTAAATCTCAAGTTTAACACACTTTTTTACTGGATATATATCTAATGTTAATCTAAATTGTACTTCCTCAATTCTCTTCCAACTACTACTATTATATTGAAAGTCAAACATTTCATAGGGTAAATCTAATGTGATTTCTTCATTTGGAGCTAAAGTTAAGTTTGGACTTGCTCCTTCTCCATTCATTACAATAAACATTTCATAATTTAAACCATTATGCCAATCAATAGATTCTGCTTCAAAAAAATCACATTCTATACTTTGCTCTTCACTACTTGTATTCTTGAAGTTAACTGTTGCTACAATAGCTTTTCTTTCATCATTCTCAAAAACAGTAGATTCTTCTAGATTCATATTTTTTATTTCATTGTCAGATATAAACTTAGCTTTTTCTACCTTGACTGTAATTCCTCTATATTCAAGGGTATCCCCTAGGTTATAAGTTTCTACAGGTGCTTGAGGATACTTATTGTTTATGTAATTATATCTTAGTCCAATTACTATAACTAAAATAAAAATAGTAGCCAGTGATATTACTTTACTTTTCTTCTTCATAATTATCACCTTCCTTTTGGCGTTTATTATATGGTTTTAACCTTCCATTTTCCATAAAGAAAATTTCATCAGATAAAAATTCTAGTTCCTCACTATCATGACATGAAATAATTATTAATGCTCCTGCATCACGATATTTTTGTAATGTTTTTCTTAAGGATATTACACTACTTTCATCAAGAGCATTAGTTGGTTCATCTAGAATAATTATCTCAGGCTCTTCCATTATTGCAGCTGCTATTCCTAGTTTTTGTTTCATACCTAATGAATACTTTTTAAACTTCTTTTTTTCCTTTGGATCAAGTCCAACCATAGTTAATACTTCATTAATTTTATTATCATCTATCTTACCTTGTATTTCTGATAATATTTTAAGATTTTTAAATCCGGAATAATTAGAAATAAAACCTGGACTTTCAATTAAGGCTCCCAAGCTGTTTGGAAAAGAAATATCCTTTCCAAGAACTTGTCCATCAATTATAACTTCACCTTCTGTTGGCAAAATAAGACCGCAAATAGCTCTCATTAACATAGTTTTTCCTGAACCATTTTTCCCTTTTAATCCATATATTTTTCCACGGGTCATTTTTATATTTATATTATCAAGAATTAAATTTCCTGAAATTCTTTTTGTTAAGTTTCTTACTTCTATCTCCATATTCATGCTCCTTATTTTTTCATTTAAATGATTACTTTTCTAAAATATCATACCTTTTAATTTTATTTGCTCCTATAAATATGGTTGCTATTGATAATACTACACATATAACTATTCCATATACTATACTTACTCCACTGTCTCCAATATTTAAATTACTACGTAATATCATTAAATAATTGCCTATAAAAAATGAATTACAATAAAAAGGTGTTAGAGTTAAAACAGTAATGATAAACATGTTACTTATAATTGAATTAGTAAAGAGTGAAATTAATAATTGTATTAATGAAAAAGTAATGGATGTAATAACTGGAAGTATTATTCCGACTATGAGTATTCCTTTAAAATTAAACTTCGAAATGTCTAGATTTGATAATATCAGATTTAGCTCCTTTGATGGTTCCAGTGATAATCCTCCATGGAAAAGTGAAAAAACTGTTATGACAATGATAGAAATTCCATAATAGATTAGAACATTATATATGACCCATAGACACTTAGAAAGCCACCATGAAACTCTACTTTTAGTTCTAATTAACACCTGAATTCCTGATTCGCTTAAATCCTTTAATGGAAAATATCCAATGATAATACTTAAATATATATTTACTAAAAACCATTGAGGCAGCTTATCTTGTAATTCAACTGCATTTCCATCAAAAACATTCATTCCCCTAAACATAAATAATATAAAATCTAAAAAAGAGATTTCTTTACTAATATTATTAAATTGTATAATTTTTTTAGCTCTTATTTGAAATACAAAACATAAAAATATAAATATAAATAGAGCCATTGCATATCTTTTCCATCCCTCTATAGTACCTTTATAAAAATCATGTTTAATCTGTAAAAAGAAACTTCCTTTTTTCTTTTCATCTCCAAATTTTATATTATTCATAATAAAATTCCTTTCTTTTTCCCAGAATAACTCCTAAAAATATTGCTATTAATATAAGAACTATGCCATATGAAAACCCAACAATTAATTTATAGGTGCTATTAATTGCTGTGTAATCAATATTTATCACTTTACATACAATTGGTACTGAAATTTCTAAAAATCCCAAGGTTACAACAAACAGCCAGCTTATAATCTTCTTGTTTGTTACCCAATATATTAATAATGAAATAGTTAATATTAGAATAATTCTGATAAAGGAACATAATAAAAACATTGTAATTACATAGTTTAAACTTATAGAGCTACATATAGTTTTGTTTATTTTAAAGTAAATACTATTGACATTATTCCAGTTTATAAAGTGTGTAGTCATTAATCCCCCAAAGAAATAAGTGCAAATGGAAATCCATATTGAAGAAAATATAGATAATAAGCTTATTTTATATACCTGCTTTATCCATAATAAAGTCCTACTTTTTTGTTTTATAATACTATTTATCCTTAGGTCATCTTTAATAATGTTAAAAAGCATAAAATTTGCTAAAATCATAATTTCAATTCCAAAAAACCAATATGCTGATACGAATATAAATGCATCTGCCACACTTTGAATATTATGAGTAAATACTCCACTTCTAATATGAAATAAAATTATAATAGCTAAGATCATCATATATCCCATGATTATTAGATAGTTGCATTTTATATTTCTTAAAAATTCTTTTGTCCAATTTTTAAAATTAGTATATATCATCTTTCACTCCCTTGACGAAAAACATACCAAATGTAATGATTGATAATCCAATAATTTCTCCTAAAACTACATATCCATTACAAACTTCAAATCCTGGCTGTAAAAAATAAAAGGGAATATATTTAGCTAAATTAAAGGAACCTAGTACTGTGTAAACAAATATATATACTATAAATGGTGTAATTAACGCCATGAACCTATATTCAATGAAGAAACTCACTGATAATCCAATAGTAGCTATAAATCCACTAAAAATAAAATCTATCATTAAAAATCCAATTAAATATATATAAGGATGTGTAAAAAATAATTTACTCCATAAATGTGTTGGTCCTATTGCAAAACTTTGAGTTACTTGAGGTACAAATGAGGGTAAAAACATAGCTGCAATAATCAAATTAACAAGTAGTGGTATAGTTATAGCTAGTCCACCTGAAATGAAGGTAGCTATATACTTTGCTAAAAAATAATCCTTCTTTTTCGCTCTAATAAGAACATTTTTTATATATCCACTTTTTCTGTCAGTAAAAAAGGTATCTGCAAATGGTATTGCCGCTAACAATGGCAATAAGGCAAAAAATATATAGCTCTGTGGAAGTATATTAATATTACCAATCCATGCCTGAAATACGGTGGTTGGGGATGCCATTGGATAATTATCCACCACAACCCTTTCATTAAAATTAGCTATTGGAATAACATATGTAAAAATTTGTGATACTGTAATTACTAGCCCTAAAAAAAGTACAAGAGCCATAGTTTTACTTTTAATCGCTCTACTCAATTCAATCTTTATAAGTTTATTTTTCAAAATCTCACCTTCAATTCCGTTGAATGAAAAACTAACTT
>NZ_DGRF01000085.1:0-9003 GCF_002390995.1 Clostridium sp. UBA4395 | reverse complement strand
TAATTTTGATACAGCCCCTTTTAATATTTTTTCACTAATATGGCTAGAATACAAAGGCAGATTAGAATTTTAATTATATATTTAGATTAAATTTTATGTTAATTTCATATAAAATGTTTATAAAAGTTATTAGCTAGATGCAAGCTAATGAAAGTATAGATTAAATTTGGTATAATAATTAGTAATTAGGAATTATTATATTAACAATAGTTAAGAAAGAGTGAAGATAAATGAATAAAAAAAGTCATCAAACAAAGTGGAGACGATTAGATAATACAGCAAAAATATTTCCTGTCATTGCTAATGAAAACTTAAGTAATGTATTTAGAGTGTCTGTCACTTTGAAGGGAGATGTAGTACCAGAAATTTTACAGCAAGCATTAGAAGAGGTACTTCCATGGTTTGATGGATTTAACGTAAGGCTTAGAAGAGGTTTTTTTTGGTATTACTTTGAAACTAATAAAAAAATGCCCATAGTAGAAAAAGAAGCTACTTACCCATGTAAGTATATAGACCCACGTAGTAATCAGCAATTTTTATTTCGTGTATCTTACTATGAAAAAAGAATTAACTTAGAGGTTTTTCATGCCATTACAGATGGAATGGGTGCTATTAACTTTTTAAAGGAACTTACTTATCACTATGTAGAACTACTTAAAATCAAGGATTCCTCTAAAAAAGTTACAAGGAGACCCAGTAGTGAATGTATACTTGATACTGAGGATAGTTATTTAAAAAATTATAAGAGGTTAGCTAAGAAACCTTATAGTACTAAAAAGGCTTATCAGTTAAAGGGAGAAGTACTATATCTAGATACAGTAAGTGTTATTCATGGTTATGTTGACCTAGCAGGACTTAAATCAAAATGTAAAGAAAAAGGAGTAAGTATAACTAGATACTTATTAGCGTTATTGATATGGTGTATTTATGAGGAATACTTAAATAAGCAAAAACATGAAGACCCTATATCAATTAATTTACCTATTAATCTTAGATCTTTCTTTGATTCTACAACTACTATGAACTTCTTTGCTGTAACAGCCATAGAATTTTTATCTGATGGAAAAGAGCATAGTTTTGAGGATATTCTTTTTATGGTAAATAAACAGATGGATGAAAATATAACTAAAGAGAAGCTAGAAGAAACTATTTCTTATAATGTATCCAACGAGAAAAAACCTTTAGTTAGATTTGCTCCACTAGTCCTTAAGTATATTGCATTACAGTTAGTTTACGGAAGAATAAGTAGGGGAAATACTATGACTCTATCTAACTTAGGATATATAAAGGTTCTCCCAGAATTTGAGGAGTACATAGAGAACTTTCATTTTATTATAGGTGTATCTAAAAAACAAAAAATGAAGTGTGGAGTATGCTCTTATAAAGATAAAGTGGTAGTGACTTTTTCCTCAGTGTTAGGAGATACATATTTGCAAAGAGCTTTCTTTAGAGCTTTAACTAAAGAAGGAATTGGTGTAACAATAGAAAGTAATGGTGTATTAAATGAAAAGGTGTAGAAGATGTCAAGTAAACATATTGGATGAAACACATACTTGCCCTCTATGCAGGAGAGTATTAGAGTATGATGAAATGAATGAAGAATCCACAAGAATGTATCCTAATGTTGAGTTTGATATAGGTAAATATAACAAAATAAAAAGAATTTTTTTGTTTATATTAACTGTAGTTTCTGTAGTTTTAGGTTTTATTAATTATATTACCTACTCAGGAGTTATATGGTCTTTAATTGCGGTGGTTGGAATTATATATTTTGGAGTTACAGTTACCTATTCCATTATGAATAATGCTAATTTGGCCTCTAAAATATTAGTTCAAACCATAGGAGCTGGAATACTAGTTGTAGTCATTGATAATGTTACAGGATACATTGGATGGTCTGTGAACTATGCAGTCCCTGCAATGATACTATTTGCTAACTTAGCAATTGTGCTTCTTATGATAGTTAATCCAATGAATTGGCAAAGTTATTTTATGTATCAAATTGCTATTACTATTTTTAGCTTTATTCCTTTGATACTATTTTGGGTAAAATTAATAGATAGACCATTTTTAGCTATTTTAACTAGTGGAATTTCAATTCTTATTTTAATTGGTACCATAGTTTTTGGGGATAGAAGCGTAAAAAATGAATTAATTCGCAGATTTAATACCTAGGAGAGAGAAGATGAAAGAGAAAAAGATTAGTATTCGTGGAAATTTAGTTAGAGAATTAATTAATAATATTACAGATACTTCCTTGGGGGAACCAATTCAAACAGGAAAATTTAGAAAGCATCCTGTAGAACCACCTTGGAAGTGTCCTAATGGATATTTATATGAAAAAATAGAGTTAGATAATTTTGTTATGGAATACTTAAAGCCAGAAGAAAAATCTAACGGTAAAGTAATTCTGCAACTTCATGGTGGAGGCTACATTGGTCCCATGAAAAATGTGTATAGAAGATTTGCAGTAAATTATTCAGAACTAGGTAAAAGTACAGAAGTTTTAACTATTGATTATAGAGTAGCTCCAGAGAATCCATTTCCGGCAGCATTAGAAGATGCAATAGCTGCTTATCAGTGGCTTATAGAAGAAAAAAATTATGAATCAAATAAAATCATGGTAGTAGGAGATTCTGCTGGAGGAGGACTTGCATTAGCACTGTGTCTTTACCTAAGAGATAATGAAATTTCTCTTCCGGCAGGAATTGTAGTTATGTCACCTTGGAATGATTTGACTCATAGTGGTACAAGTTATATAGAAAATTATGAGATTGATCCTCTTTTTGGTAAGACTACAAACAATATGCTATATGATTCATCATATATAGGAGATAATAATCCTCATAACCCATATATATCACCGGTATATGGAGATTTTACAGGATTTCCACCAATGCTTATGCAAGTGGGAACCCATGAAGTTCTTTTAAGTGATACCCTCACTGTGGCAGAAAGAGCAAGAAATCAAAAGGTTAAAGTTAAATTGTCTGTTTATGAAGGTATGTTTCATGTGTTTCAAATGGCAGGAGATTTAATTCCGGAAAGTAAAGCGGCATGGAAGGAAGTTGGAACTTTTATAAATAAAATTTGGAAAACTAAATAGTGATAATAGATTTAACTATTTTGGGGAAGGGGAATAAATCATTGAATATTATTACTGTAAACAATGAAAATATTGAAAAGGAACATATTTGCTGTGCTATTGCTGATAAGAAAGGTGAATGCCAAGTGTCATCGAAGAAAGCATGGATGAAGGCTAGGTTCGCTGATGGATTGGTATTCAAAAAAGGTGATGTAAGAGGTAAAGTTTTTATTGAGTATATACCTGCAGAGAAAGCTTGGTGTCCTATTATTGCAGAAGAGTACATGTTCATTAATTGTCTTTGGGTATCTGGTCAATATAAGGGTCAAGGGATTTCGAATAAATTATTAAATGAATGTATTATAGATAGTAAAAACAAAGGGAAAAAGGGATTAGTAATCCTATCTTCAGATAAAAAAAGACCTTATTTAGCAGATAAAAAATATCTAATTCATAAGGGGTTCTTAATTGCAGATAGAGCAGAGCCTTATTATGAACTGTTATATTTACCTTTTAAAGATGGAGAAAGTAACCCTTCATTTAAGTTATGTGCAAAGGAAGGTAAAATAGATGAAATGGGATTTGTACTTTATTATAGTAATCAATGTCCTTTTACAGCTAAGTATGTGCCTCTTGTTGAGGAAATTGCTAAAAGTATGAATATTAATATGCAGGTTAAGAAATATGAAACTATAGAAGAAGCTCAAAATTCACCAACACCATTTACTACCTATAGTTTATTTTATAATGGAGAATTTATAACAAATGATATCTTAAATGAGAAAAAATTTATTAAAATATTAGAAGAAAATCAAGATCACAGTAAAGGAGAGGTGTAGTTTAAATGGCATTAAGAAAAATTAGACTTTCAAATGATGAGATATTAAGAAAAAAAAGCAAAGTGGTTGAAAAGGTAGATGATAGAATAAGATTAATCTTAAATGATATGGCAGATACTATGTATAATACAGAAAATGGTGGTGGATTAGCTGCTCCACAGGTAGGAATATTAAAAAGATTAGTTGTAATGGATATGGGACAAGGATTGATTAAACTAGTTAATCCAGAGATAATCTACAAAGAAGGAGAACAAAAGGTGGTAGAAGGCTGCTTAAGTATACCAGATACTTGGGGAAAACTAAAAAGACCAGCGAAGGTTATAGTGCAAGCCTTAGATGAAAAAGGTGAAGAAGTTACATTTACCGGTACAGGTGACTTAGCAAAATGTTTCTGTCATGAGATTGATCATTTAGATGGGATACTCTTTACGGATCTTGTAACAGAATATGTAAAATAATATAGTGTATTAGTATCAATAGAATATTTTTAGTTTAGACAAATTATTTACTTCGTATTTATAGATAATATTAAATAAAGTTACCTTGTTATAACCTAAACAACAAGGTAACTTTATTTTTAATTATATTTAAAATATTTTAAATATTTAAGATTGATATATTAGGGTATATTTTATCATTTGTCTAATTTATATAAATTTTTACAAAAAAACAAGATTGATATGTTATTTAACAAATAATTGTAGTATAATATTTTCTGTGGACTACCTATATTACAAGATAAAAAAATTATTCAAGTGAAGGATATTAAAATTACTAATTATATTAGAGTTGAAATTATTTTCGCTGAAATGAATGTTGTATAGTGAGGTACATAGTCTAAAGAATAATATTCTTGAAAAAGAGAATCTACAAGGAGGAACATTATGAAAAAAATTATATCTCTTTTACTAAGCGCAACACTTTTAATATCTCTTGTTGGTTGTGGAAAAGAATCACCTGATACTAATACCAAGAATAATACTAATACTACTGAAACTAAGTCTGAGGAAAAAGCAAAAGATGTAAGCGAAGAAGCTAAAGAAACAGACACTAACAAAAAAGCTTCAGTTGGTATGAATTCTGCTACTGATTGGAAAAAAATGACTTTGGCATTTGATGGTGCTCTTTATACAATTCCCTTTGATTACAGTAAGATTGAAAAAGAGTGGACTTTTAACTTAGCAGACTATGGTCATGATGATGGTTATGTTATGAACAAAGGGGATAAAGTTTCTAGTAGCATTGATTTAAAAAGCACTAAGTATGATGCGAAGATAGACGCGGGTTTTGAAAATACTACAGATGGAGCAAAAGATATTAAAGAATGTCAGATATGGTCAATGGGTATGGATATTACATATGTAGATAGCTATCCTGAAATTGAATTACCAGCTGGAATAACATGGGGAAGTACGAAAGATGATATTGTAGCTGCATATGGTGAGCCAGATGAGGAACCTTATCGTGCAGAAGATTTAGGATATTGGGAATATACTTACTATCATGACTACACCCAAAAGTTAAAATTAACAATTTATGATGACAAGGGTCTTGTTAACTTTTCATATCAAATTTATAATTAAGTAAATTACGACTAAGGTAGTAGAGGTTAGTTAGCTATACTTATCACTGTAAATTTAAGAGACAATCTTCTATATATAGGAGATTGTCTTATTTTATAATTATTTTGAGTTATTGGGATAAATAAATTTTATAGCTTCATTAAAATATTATAATTTTAATGAAGTATTTTAATAAGAAAAATATAAAATTAAGGAATTATATAGGTTTTAAAAAACTTAAAATAAAATTGTATAAAGTATCTTTATACACAAAAAAATTAATGTAAAATAAAGAATATTATAACAATATATTTTATTATGATATATAATTAAATAGATGTTTTATGGTAAAGAGAGGTACTTAATGGTGGATGATCAAAATATACAGAATAAAATAATAAGTATAGAAAAGTTGATTGAGTTTGCTAAGGCTTTTATTTATGATTTAAAGGTGGGTTTAAAGTGATAATTACCTGGGGAGAGGTTTTTAATGTGAATTTTGAAGTTGTTTTAAGAGAAAAGTACTTAGAAAATCCCTGCTCATTTCAGCCAACGGCGTTATGGAAAACTGTAAAGAT
The DNA here is from genome assembly GCF_002390995.1 of Clostridium sp. UBA4395. Taxonomy (NCBI): domain Bacteria; kingdom Bacillati; phylum Bacillota; class Clostridia; order Eubacteriales; family Clostridiaceae; genus Clostridium; species Clostridium sp. UBA4395. The sequence continues at coordinate 2,939 of NZ_DGRF01000085.1, read as the reverse complement.
GACTTCTGATTTTAAAAAGGAAATTAAAGTTAATAATAATGAAGTTGTATATCTTATTATAGAAAATGAATCTATGCTTCATACCTATTGGTTTAGTAGTGAATATAGTATATATCCTAAAATTAAAGACAACTATGAAATGATGATTTTGCATGATAACTTTATTGATAAATTTAATACAGTAAATTTTATAGATGAAAAGTATTTTAAACTTATTCATAATCTCAAAAATATTCATAAGGAAGAATTAGATAGAAGATTCTCATTTCAGACTGTGAATATACCAAGAGAAGCGGATATAGTATCAGATATAATTTGCAAATGTTATACAGATATTAGAGTAACTCCTGAGGAAGTTTTAGAGTGGACTAAAGAAAAAGTTTTTGATAATAGTCTATGGGTTTTGGTGGTGGATAATATAAAAGAAATGCCTATTGCTTTAGGTATAGCTGAGTGTGATGAAGATATTATGGAAGGTTCCTTGGAATGGATACAAGTACTGCCTCAATATAGGGGGTATGGAATAGGAGTTGCTCTTGTAAATTTTTTATTATTGATACTTAAAGAAAAATCTAAATTTGTTACTGTATCAGGAAAAATTGATAATAAGACAAACCCGCAAAGGATGTATCGTAAATGTGGATTTCAAGGAAATGATATTTGGCATATTTTAAGAAGAAAATTATAGATAAGGCTTATTTTCAAAATTAATGAACCTTTAGTATAGGTGCTTTTATATAGCAAAATTCCTGAAACCCGCATGAATAGAACAACTATTTAACTATTTAACTAGTTTCATAGGTAAATAGTTAAATAGGAGAAATTTTAAATAGTTAGGAGAATATTTATGTATAATATCCGCTATGCTACTATTGATGATGCAAAGATACTAGGAGAAATTCATTCTAAGTCATGGAAAGATGCCTATAGAGGTATTGTTTCAAATGAAATTTTAGATAATATAACTCCCAGTAAAAGAGAAATATATTTTAAGAAGGCTCTATCAGAAAAATGGGAAGAGGATGCCATTATATTTAAAGAAGATGTACCTATTGGATTAATATGTATAGGTAAATGTAGAGATGATGATAAGAAGGAATTAAGTGGAGAAATATGGGGTATATATTTATTGCCTCAGTATTGGAGCATGGGAGTAGGCTCAGAATTAATTCGGTGGGGAATGAATGAATTAAGAAAAAGAAGCTATAAGGAGATAACTTTATGGGTTCTTGAAGAAAATATTAGAGCAAGGAGATTTTATGAGAAAATTGGTTTTTATCATGATGGAACAGTAAAGGAAATTAATATTGGTAAGAAGCTAAAAGAGTATCGTTATGTAAAAGAAATTGAACAATTAAAGGAGGTGACTTTTAGGCAATGAGCCTAAAAATAAATTATGACAACTCAAAGAGAAAAAGTAAATTCTAGAGGCGAGACCTTGGAAAAATTTTTGGAAAGATATAATCCTGAGAAATATAAGAAGCCTGCAGTGACAGTGGATACTTTAATATTTACTGAGAAAAAGGTGCATGAAGAAAAAAATCAACTACAAATATTGTTAGTGAAGAGAAAAGATCATCCTTGTATAGGTAAGTGGGCAATTCCTGGAGGATTTGTGAACATGGATGAAGATATAGAGGCTGCAGCTCTTAGGGAATTGAAAGAAGAAACCAATGTGGATGATGTTTATCTAGAGCAACTATATACCTTTGGAGACGTAGGAAGAGATCCACGAGATAGGATTATAAGTGTTTCATATGTTGCATTAGTAGATTATGATAAATTAAAACCTAAGGCTGGAGATGATGCAGCAGAAGTGGCTTGGTTTAGAGTTGAAAAAAATTTTTTAAACTCTAGTCAGGAAGAAGGTGCCTACAGACTAATTTTTTATAATGATGAAAGAAAGATAAAAATAGAATATTTAGTATTAGAAAAGAGTGTTAAAAAAGGAATTGGTAGAAGCAGAGAAGTATATATAAAACCTTCAATGGAAAATACAGACTTATTAGCTTTTGACCATGAAAAAATGATTAATTTAGCTATTAACAAGTTAAATATTCTTAGGTAAACTAATACACTTATATTTTGAAATTGTTAAGCAAATGAGGAAATAATCTTTGTTTGTAACACTTATTACAGCAATTTATAGTGCTATGTGATATTATATTACAAAATGAAGAAATAAAGGATTAGTAAGGAATGGTGAAGTCTTATGGATGAAAAATGGATTAATCAGTTATTGACCATTGAATTATTTAAAGATATTGAAAAAGAAGAACTTAAAAGTGTATTAAGCTGTTTAAAGTCTAGCATAAAAACCTATAAAAAAAGAGATATAATAACTATTGAAAAAGACAAATTAACTGGGATAGGAGTAGTTTTGGAGGGTGAAGTAAGTGTTAGTAAGGAAACTTTAGATGGGGATAGAGTTATGATGTCAAGAGTAAAAAGAGGAGATTTATTTGGAGAGATAGATGCTTTTTCTAAGGATGGATGGCTTTCAACTGTAGAGGCATATACTGATTGTACTATCCTATTTTTGCACCCAGATAAGATTGTAGGAGTATGCAATAAAGCCTGTGAAGGACATAAAAATTTAATACAGAATATGTTACAAATAGTAGCTAAAAAAGCTCTTAGTTTAAATGAAAAGGTAGAAATTCTTTCATTAAAAAGTATAAGAAAAAAAATTAGCACATACTTGATTCAGCAATATAGTATTAATAACAGTCTTACCTTTGATATACCTTTAAAGAGAAATGAATTAGCTGAATATATACTTGTATCTAGACCTTCCCTTTCAAGAGAATTAATAAATATGAAGGAAGAAGGAATTATAGATTTTCACAGAAGCTCCTTTAGAATAATTGATCTAAAAGGTTTAAGAGAATGTCTAGGATAGCGAGTTATTCAAGAGGGGGCTGTCGCAATAGCGGTTG
>NZ_DGRF01000058.1:0-4587 GCF_002390995.1 Clostridium sp. UBA4395 | reverse complement strand
AGTTAGTTTTTCATTCAACGAAATATTGAAAATATGGTATACTAAACATGGATTGGGTATACATGACTTGAAGTAGTCAATATAGTTAAAAATTTAACTATACCAATGAAAGTAATATAATTGATAGCAACAAATAGCTACATAAAAAATATAACTATTTGCTGATATAAAGAAATCCATATATTTATTAAGGGGGAAAGAAAATGTTTAAAAAATTTACAAATGGTTGTGTTAAATTAGTTCAAAATTACCTACCAGATCCATTTTTATTTTGTATCATTTTAACTTTCATAATCTTTATTTCAGGTGTTTTATTCACAGGACAATCTCCATTATCTATGATTATTCATTGGACAAATGGATTTTGGAGTTTATTAGCATTTGCAATGCAAATGGCATTGGTTCTTGTTTTTGGTCATACTTTAGCTAGTGCACCAGCATTTAAAAAAATTACAAAGAAACTAGCTAGAATCCCCAAAACACCAACCCAAGCAATCTTATTAGTTACTTTTGTATCTTCTATAGCATGTATATTAAACTGGGGATTTGGATTAGTTATAGGAGCAATATTTGCAAAAGAACTTGCAAAAGAAGTAGATGGTGTTGACTATAGGCTTTTAATAGCTTCAGCTTATTCAGGTTTCTTATTATGGCATGCTGGACTATCAGCATCAATTCCATTAACTCTTGCCACTGGGGGAGAATCTTTAGTTAAAGCTACAGCAGGAGCAGTAAGTGCTGCGGGAGTACCAACTACCGAAACTATATTTTCACTATGTAATTTAGTTATAGTAGGAGTTTTAGTAGTAACTCTACCACTTATAAATAGAGCTATGCACCCAGATAAAGGCAATGTTATAGTTATAGACAAAGGCTTGTTAGAGGATGAAGAAGTATTTGTAGATATGCCAAAGGAAAATATGACTCCAGCTGATAAGTTAGAAAATAGTAAGATAGTTACTTGGTTAATTTCAATAATGGGATTTACCTATATAATATATTATTTTATTACTTCAGGATTTAATTTAAATCTTAACATAGTAAACTTTATATTTTTATTTTTAGGCATTTTGTTACATGGAACTCCTAAGCGATTTATAAATGCTCTAATGGAGGGCGCTAAAGGAGCAGGTCCTATATTACTTCAGTTTCCATTTTATGCAGGTATAATGGGAATGATGACAGGAGCAAATGCAGAGGGAATATCTTTAGCTGTATTGATGTCAAATGTGTTTGTAACTATTTCAAATAAAGTTACATTCCCAATGTTCTCATTTTTAAGTGCAGGATTAGTTAATTTCTTTGTACCATCTGGTGGTGGACAATGGGCTGTACAAGCGCCTATTATGATGCCAGCTGGAGCAAAACTTGGAGTAAGCACGGCTAAAACAGCAATGTCAATTGCTTGGGGAGATGCATGGACAAATATGATTCAACCATTCTGGGCTTTGCCAGCACTTGGAATAGCAGGTCTAGGAGCAAAGGATATTATGGGATACTGTATAATAGATTTATTATACTCAGGAGTGATAATTGCAGTAGGCCTTATTGTTATAGGGATGTAGAATTATTTTATAAATCTACATACTTAGAATAAATGCTGTCTACAATATAATACGAAGGACTTTTATAAAAATATATAAATAATCTTATATACAATATTGAGCATGTACTTTAATATTACTAGGCGCTTTAGCCTTAATAATATAAGCACTTGCTCAATATTTTTTCACACTACGTTATTTATGATAAATTAGTTAGTTAACAACCAGATTACCTACTCCTACATTTAGATCAAAGGTGTATATATCTTCACCAGAAGTTTTGGCATTTATATCTATGCTACCTATACCAGTAGAAGTATCTAGCTTTACAGGAGAATTATTTGGAATAGATATAACAGTTTTACCTACACCACCATTATAAGTTAAGTCTCCTCCAACTTCAGCAAAGATAATGGAAAGATTACCTACACCACCATCAATATCTATATCACCACATTTGCTAGAAAGATCTAAGGTTGTATTTCCAACTCCTTGTTCAAGCTTTAGATCTTGAAAAACTATATCTTTCAAGGTAAGATTTCCAGCACCACCTTCAACCTTTAATTTATTAATATTTATTCCATTAATAGAAATGTTACCAGCACCACCATGTAATTCTAAATCCTTATTAAAATCTTTAGGAATATTAATAGTAACTTCTCTAGATGTAGATTTATTAAAAAAGCCTAAGTTTATAGAAGAATTTAAACCATGTTCTTTAATGTTGAGGGTATTTCCTATAACATCAATTGTGGTTTTATCTACAAAGGAACTAGATCCCCTGCAAGTTATAGTAAAATCTGAACTGTCAACAGAGTTAATATTTACATTAGAAGCATGAATTTCAATATCTATATCTTCTATATTTTTCATAGGAATGGTTTTGGATATGTCTTCATCATAGGTGGTTAAGTTTCCATTATCATCAAAGTCATCAAAGTTATTACTAATATCATCTAAATTATCTAGAAAGTCTGTACCGAGATTACCAAATAATTTATCATTATTAAAATTCACTGAATTACTATTCTTAGGTCGAGATTTCACACCAAACTCTACATTACAACCTACAAGAAGAGTAGTCGTAAGTATTAGAGTAGGAATTATAATAAAAAGTTTCTTCTTCATAAAAAACACCTCTATTTTAATAAATTAATTAAATTATATCTAGTTTTTTGTCTATTCTATTGGCAGCAACTATTTGAAGTATAATTAGGGCTAATATATCTATAATTATTGCAAATATATCTAATTCAATAGCTCCATATTTACCTATAGTCATATACATATAAGGTAAAAAGTATAATATTAAATTAGCTATAAAGGAGTAAATAATATTTCCAACAATACTAGCACCTATTACAGCCAATACGCATAAAGCAGTGCTTCTAATATAAGAACCTAGTATTGCGATTAATGCAGTTATAATTAAATAACTTATAATAGTACCTAAGGACATAGATAATGAAATATTAAGAACTATGGATGGAAAATTGCCAGAGTTAACCATAGCACCTAAAGCTACAATTATAGTAATAAAAAGATTTATAAAAATTAATTCTAAAAGATTACCTAGAATAAAATCTATACCAGATATAGGAGCTAAAAATAAAAGTCGCCCATATTCCTTTGATAATTGCATAGAAAATATTATTATATGAGCTATGAAATTCGTAGCGATAAGAATTGAAACAGCTGGTATTAGATCTAATCCTTGAGTGAACTTAGACAAAAATGAGCTTGACCCAAGAGCTAAAACTAGAATGATAGCTTCTATTAAATACATAATTCTCAAGGTCCTAAAAGAATATTTAGCTATACTAAAAATATTTTTTATTTTAATTGATTTATTTTTAATTATTTTATTTTCCATAATATTCACCTATTCTGCAAATACCTTTCTATATATTTTGTCTATAGACGTACCGTACTTTATACGTAATTCTTCTGCATCGCCTTTTTCAATTATTGAGCCATCACCTAAAAATATTACTTCATCAAAAATCTGCTCAAGTTCTCCTACATAATGAGTTGTAATTATCATTGAAGCATTACTATCTAAATTATCTATAATTGCATTAATTATCTTATCTCTACTTATAATATCAACTCCAGAAATAGGTTCATCAAGGATATATAAGTTACAATTTCTACTTAAGGTTAGGCTAAGAGCAACCTTTTCTAACATTCCTTTAGATAATGATTTAAGTTTTGCATCTGTTTGGATATTCATAAATTTTAATAAACTTAAAGCTTTAGATTCATTAAAATCATAAAAGAAATCTTTATAAAACTTAAGAGCATCATTTACCTTCATCCACTTAAATAGATAATCTTTTTCCTGTAGGTATGAAACAAACTGTTTAGTTTCCCTACCAACTAACATGCCGTTAATAGTTACAGTTCCTAGAGTGGGTTTAAAGAGTCCGGATATAACATTTAACAAGGTTGTTTTTCCTTGACCGTTTGGTCCAAGGATTCCAAGAACTTTTCCTTTTTTTAAGTTAAAACTTATTTCATTTAAAACATGCTTAGCTCCAAAATTTTTGGATAGAGTAGTTATTTCTAGTACATTATCACTGAATGTGTTTAAATCAACATTATTTAAAAGTTCATCTTTAGTTACTATGGTAGTTGCGTCATTCTTCAAGATTATTCCTCCTCATACATATTCATAATTAGTTCTAAAATTTCTTCTTTAGAAAACCCTAAGGTTTTACTTTTGTGGATAAAATCCCTTAGTAATTCTTTAGAATATTCTTTTCTTAGATTTTCTATTATAGTTTCATCCTCTGTTAAAAATTTTCCGATACCCCTTTGAGTATTTATTAATCCTTCATTTTCAAGTTCAGAATAAACTCTTAATATAGTGTTTGGGTTAACTTTGAGTTCACTGGCATAATCTCTAACAGACAATAATCTCTCCCCCTTTTTTAGTTCTCCAGAAACAATTTTCATTTTCATGTAATTTTTTATCTGAATATATATAGGTTCCTTTGAGTTTAATTCTAACTCCATTTCATCACCTTGTATAATGAACTCA
>NZ_DGRF01000043.1:0-6606 GCF_002390995.1 Clostridium sp. UBA4395 | reverse complement strand
ACAGACTTTTTTTCACAGGCTCTGTTAATACATCCTAGAGAAAGGATGTATTTCTATTTATATAATCTTTGAGCTAAGTTCCCATAGAAACCTTCCCTTAGCAATAAACTTCAACTATTCTTTTTTCTTTCTCACCTAGGTTTAAGGTTGTTTCTTTCACTGTTCCTACTTCTCCATTTACTCTTCTAAAATCAAATATTAAAAGGTATCCCTCATTAAGGCTATATTGCTCTAAGTACTGACCTAGCTGGATTAGTCTTCTTTGATGATAAGATTCTCCACTCCACCGTTTCAGCTCTAGTACATACATCTTTTTATTGTATGTTATGACGATGTCAAATCTCTTTTCATCTCCACCTTGAACTTCCTTAAAAGCAAAGCCAGTTCCATTTATTATTGGACTTATGAAAGCTAGGAATAGTAGTCTTCCATCTGCCTCTAAAAAGGCCTCTCTTTTCTCAGAGTACTCATGCTTCATAAACTCTGAGAATTCTATAAGAATCTTTTTAACATCAAGGTTGCCATCTTCTTTAATATAGCCACTTCTTTGATTATAGGAGCCAATATTAGTTGAAGTTTCTATAAGTGAACTCATATAATCATATATAATAAGTTCATAAATTCTATTGTTTATTTTTAACCTCATATTTTCATTTCTAAATATTCCATACTGTATTCCAAAGCTTATGATTGGATTATTAATATTATAGGTTATTTTATTACCATCTATAGCTAAGCTTTTCACCATTGTTTTTAATTCTTCATTATTCTCAATATTTTTAATTAAGCTATCAAAATTAGTATTACTATCCTTTAAGAGTTCTTTAACAGCTAGATCCATGTACTCTTTTTCCCATAATAATTTATCTTCATCCATTATATTTTCATCTATAATTTTGCATAGTTTACTCACCAAGAAGGGGTAACCAGAAGTATAGAAATAAAGTCTTTCTGCAAAGTATTCTTTATCAAGGTTAACCCTTTTATTTTCAGTATAATCATCCAACATAGTGATTATCTCTTCCTTTGAAAAGCTCATATCCACATTAAAATCAGTGGCTATATTCCATGGACTGTTATATTTATGCTCCTCATCAGGTCTTAGTTTTATTTTCAAGGTCTTTACATCATGAACCCCAGCTAAAATCACACTATGAAAGGTATAATCTTGTCCTTCATTCCTTAGTAAGTACTTGCTTCTTAGAAGTCCTAAAAAACTAAAAAAAAGTTGATTATTGCTACTTTTATCAACTTCATCAATCATTAACACTACTTTTTTATTGGTTTTTAACATAAATTTAGTTAATACCCTTGATAAATCCCTAAAGTTTTCTACATTACTCTTTTCAGCTTCTAAAAAATTAGCTAGTTGACTGTTTGTTAATAGGATAGCATCTGCTAGTATCTGCAAAAACTCCTTTGAAAATATCTTCTCATCTTCAAAAATTAAATCTCCTATGCCCTCAAAACTTATCTTTATAGGCAAAAAATCCTCTGTTTCCTTTAGTCTATTATTTAGTAAAAACAAAGTAGTAGTTTTACCATATTGCCTTGGCCTGTTTATTATAAAATACTCTTCAGCACTAATTAATTTCATTATTTTATCTATTTTATTTGAAGTGTCTACCATATAGTGTCTATTAGGGATACAAGTTCCCGTTATATTAAATTTCTTCATCAAAATCTATCACCATCCTATAATGATATTCTATCATATAAATGGGTTATTTAAACATAGCGTAAAATCTGAAATACTTATTTTATATACTTTATATTTTAATAACAATAGTTTTAAAGACATGGTGATTATCATATAATCCCATGCCTTAAATTCAATTTCTTTATTTATGTCTATTAGATACATTACAAATTAAATAAATACTGCTACTTATTTATATGATTTGTTATACTTTAGTAAGCTTAAAATACTCTTCCAATTCCTCCACTGAATCTATATCAAAAATATCCATACCAATTCTATCAATGGTATTAATGGGTAAATTCATTATCTTATCCTCATATTCTTCTGGTAAACTTTTGAATTTTTTTATTAGTAGCTTAATTAGTAATTCTGCTTTGCCTTTTTCTATTCCTTCTGCTATTCCCTTTTCTATGCCCCTCTTTTCAACCTCTGGATCATATAATGTTTTTGTCATTCTACTCACCTCATTTTCTAAAATTTCATCCTTAATAAAATTTCTATTTAGATATTCTATTAAATTTTGTATTGCTAGCAACAATAAATAAAGTAGTTTGTATGCCTACTGAAAGAAGTATTTATAGACTATCTTTTGAAATGTTGAAGGTTAATGCCATACTCAGTGAAGACCCATTTTACAAAGAAAAGATCGCCAGTTATGAAATTATTGAATTTATTCCTACCAAATATGCAGCTAGTTTCAAAGATTTTATTTAATAAGAATGAGAAAGGGGCTATCTCCCTACATTCACTCCATTATTTTATGACATTATTAATCTAAGTATAAATTTATTTTCCTTTCTAAGTCAATTATTGCTTTTGATATTTCCTCATTATTTTCAAGATGTAATAGTCTAAAGTACAGGCTACGTATGAAATTTTTCACATTAGTTCTAGCCATAAATCTTGTTCTTCTATCTTCTATTTCAACAACCTTACTAAGCCCATCTATCCAATTACAAATATATTTATTACTTAATAAGTTGTCTGATATTATATCATAATATATTATTGTAATTAACCTTTCATCCTCTTCTGCATTGAAAACTTCTCTTCCTTCAAGTAACTTATTTTCTATAGTCCCCATAATATCTTTACATATATCCTCAGTAATTCCTTTACAGTTTATTAATGCATGTATTCCATCAGCTACATGCGCTATAGCATGTAGCCAACCCTTTTCTTTATCATATCCACGTAAATCTTTTTCTTCATTTAAATATTTAATTAAGCAATCTTTAGTCTTTAGAATCATTTCTTCATCTAAAAATTCTTTATCTAAATGAACACATAAGATTGGATTTACCAAAAGTATAGAAAAACTTCTTCTTAAAACTGAATCATCATCTTCACTTCCAATGTTATAAAAAGCAAAGTCTTTACTTAATATAGTATTTAATAATGTTTCTAACTCTTCGTCAGTAAAATACCCTTTTTCTTCAATCCAATTAACAAAAGTAGTATATATCAACTCATCTCTTACTTCAGGATCATTGTCGCCAATATACTTAAGCATTAAATTAACATAATCATTAATATTTTCACCATTTCCAAGGTTGTATTCATTCTCTTTAATCCTTATTAAATTTGCTTTTAGCTGTTCTTTTTCATTATACATTTTTAGCACCTTCCTATTTAAATAAAAATTTAGGCAAAAAATTTAATTCTAATAATTAATTTTACTGATATATTATAGGGAGAATATATGAATAGAATTAAATAAATTTATTTACTAATTTCTTCTTAGTGAAGAATCATAATCCTTGGCCACACAAATTTGGTTTTATTCCTAAAACAACATCAGTAATATCTTTGCAATCATAAACACCAAATTGATTTCCTACTGGAACTTGAGCAGATTCACCAAAGCAATAGTAGCCTATTAGATTATTCTCTTTGTCAGTAACCGAAAAATAATATCCATTAAGGAGTTCACTTATACAGCTATTACTTTCATCCATACTATAGATTGAAAATGGTTCTTTATAAACCCATTTTGAAATTTGCTTTGCTTCATTATAATTCATTTGCTTTATATTTAGTTTCATGCTAAATCCCCCATTACTTAATTACCTACTTATTTGATTATATACCATATATTTTCAATATTAAAGATACCTAACATAAGCTGTATAAATTGCTTCTCTAATTCTAATTTCCTTTAATTTTGTGTCAGAAAGAGAGGTATGAGAATGTGCTAATATATTTTTACTCTTAATGGTATCTTTCTCTGTGTTAAAGACCTCTAACCACTTAAACCAATATATGTAATTAGCAAGATATTTAGTTGCAACACCATTAAATCTATCCATCAACTTCTATTACACCACCAACGCTTCCAATACCCATAAAGGCTCTAATTGCTATTGTTGCTATTGGACTATAAAATTATCTCTTTTCTTTATTCTTTCTTCTAATAACTTCTAACACATATCCTATTCCCATACCTATAAAAGCACCTGCAGTTCCCCACATAAAATTCCCTGTAATTACACCAACACCTGTCCCGATTATAAAACCTCCAAGCATTAAATTTACTGAATCTTCATCCTCATCCTCTTCATCATAACTATCACTATCATCACTAGATACATCCTCTCCTTGATTTATGCTTTTTCCTTTATCTGTTTTTTCATTAACCATCAACTCATCTAAACTAACATTAAATATATCCCTTAATAATATAAGGTTATCTATATCTGGATATGCTTTACCTGATTCCCACTTTGAAATTGCTTGACGTGATATATTTAACTTTTCTGCAAGTTGTTCTTGTGATATATTTTTTTCTTTTCTTAATTTCTTTAGATTTTCTTTAAAATTCAAAGTAACCACCTCATGTCTAATTATCTCTATCTATTTGCTATTATACAAGCATATATTAGTTACTTTAGCTGTAAACCAGTGGTTGCATCAATTAAAAATTAAGCTTAGATTCCTTAGTCTTGATATAGAAGTTAAAAGCAAAGAAAAAAAGTGCCCCTCCTGCAAAGAACAACACTTTTTATCAATTAATAATCTATTATAATAAATTCGCCAGTGAAGAACTTCAAATAATAGGTAAAGAGCAGAAGATTAAATTTAATATTACTTTAAAACAGGCTTCTTTTTAAAAGCTAATAATCTTATTATCTCTTCTATATCTTCCTTTGTTTTAGGTCTGTAATTAATCCATCCACCATCACTACAAGGATATTTATTCTTCCATAATTCTTTAGTTAAAGATAAACCCCCATTAATTACTTCATTGAGTTTTTCCTTATCTTTTGAACTTATTTGCATCATTACATCTATATCGCCACTTTCAAAAAAGATATAACATAAGTGCTTGGTTTTATGGGAATACTTATATCCCCAACCGTAATTATTTCCAAATGGGAACTTTAATTCCTTTTGCATATCATATTGTTTATCAAGGGTTTCTTCAAATTGCTTCAATAATTTTTTCGTATCATTTCCAATTAATTCAAAAATCTCTTTTTCCGTAGGTATATTATTTTTATCTAACATCCTATTACTCATATTAACTTCTCCAATCATATATTATATAAAGAGAGTTCTAAGCTTCTCTGAAGCTTTACTAACAGACTTCTAAGTATCAGTATTTTTGATACTTAGAAGTCGTTGTCCTTTAGGGGAAATCCTTATCCAGAGACGTAACAGATCTTTACTCCCACTTTGAAGAAGATAGGAGTATTAGAGCTGGTAATTATCGAATAGAAATTAAATAACATAATTTTTTACTGTTTTGTATTATCATATATATATTATACGTAAGTTGTCAATAACTTGTCGCATAAATGCTTATAACTATTCATTATAGTGTTTCTCTTTTTGAGTTAGGTGAAGGGTGAAAGTTTCTTGTCTTAAGAGGATTGTTTCCCTCTTACTGGACAAGGGATATATTTCAATATTTTATAGTAAATTGTATTATATTTACTATAATGATACACTAATAAATAGGTCGTATATGTAAACCATATCAAATCAAAATAACATCTAGAGATTTATTTAATTTTATTATCTCAAATCTAAAAATAGGGAGGAAACTCTATGGGAATTATGTTAAAACAAGTAACAAAAGAAAATTGGTACGAATGTAATAATTTAGAGGTTTATAAAGAACAAGAAGGAATTGTTGCGCCAAATTATAATTCAATCATTTTAAGTTTATTATATGAAAATTGGAATGCAAAATGCATTTATGAGGATGATATACTAATTGGACTTCTTTTATATGGAATTGAAGAGGATACGAGTAAACCAATGTTACTTAGGTTTATGATTGATAAAAAGTTTCAAGGTAAAGGATTAGGAAAAAAAGCAATGCTAAAATTGCTTGACTTAATAAAAGTTGAATATGGAAATATAAAATTCTATACAACAGTTTCGCCCCAAAATATATCTGCAAAGAAGTTATATGAAAGTGTTAGCTTTGAAGAAACTGAAGAAGTAATGTGGGATGAAAATGTAATGGTAGTACAATTATAAATAAAACCATGAGCAAGTGACTCCAACAAGACACGTCATCACTAAAATGTTACCCATTACCCAAATTAGGAACAAAATGAATAAATTTTGTTCCTATTAAATTATTAAAATACATATGAAAAATATTCAAAAAACCCGCAAACCCGCACAGCGCCAACAACTAGTTAACTAGTTATATAGTTAACTAGGTTCATATTTAACTAGGTTTATATTTGGACTTACGTCAATATTTTGGACACGATATTTCTATAAATTTGACGCCTTAACTAAATCTTCTTTAGCTTGAGGCGTTATATAACCAATAGAACCATGAATTCTTTTTCTGTTATACCAGCCTTCAATATACTTAAAAAGATTGTAAATGTCAACATGAAAATGCAGAAAAGTTCCAACATGTCTGATCGATTTTTGATAAT
>NZ_DGRF01000027.1:0-19468 GCF_002390995.1 Clostridium sp. UBA4395 | reverse complement strand
TTGATTTCAGCTTTTTATTTTGCGACAGCCCCATTTTTATTATAGAATAAATAGATTTTTATAAACACAAATTTATCTACTCTCTTTTTTATTGTTATACAATACTATAGATGATTTCTAATTACTTGATTTTATTCGTATCCACGCATCATCATATACCTTTTTCACATCACTAGGAAAATCCACATAGATTTCACATCTATCCATTATTTCTTTAGTCATATATGCATTAGGATTATTTCTAACTTCCTCTGGTTGCTCAAGCCTTGCTTCTTTATTAGGAGTTGTATACCCTATTTCATCAGCTATTCTTAATGCACTTTCCTTATCACTTACAAAGTTTATGAACTTTTCAGCACCATCAACATTTTTAGCATTATAAGGTATGCATAAGCTATCAATCCAAAAGTTTGCCCCTTCCTTAGGTACTACATAAACTAAATTAGGGTATTCAGCTTGAAGATTTAACCCCTCTCCAGACCAAATCATGTTTATATCAGACTCCCCTGCCGGAATCATTACAGTTCCATTATCAACACCATATATTGGATTGACTAATTTCCTTTGATTTAATAGTAGCTCTTTAGCTTCCTCAATTTCTTTTGGATCAGTTGAATTCAAAGAATATCCAAGTTTCTTTAAAGCCACTCCTATAGTGTCTCTATAGGTATCAAACATAAAAATTTTATCTTTATACTTTTCATTCCATAATATATCGAAGCTATCCACTTCTTCTTTTACTACATCTTTATTATAAATAAGTCCTACTGTTCCAAACATATAAGGAACTGAATATTTATTACCTGGATCTATTTCTAGATTTAAATAGTCTTCATCAATTTGAGATATATTAGGAATATTATCTTTATTTAATTCTTGAACAAACTTATTTTTTATCATTCTAGGCATTAAAACATCAGATACTAATATAACATCATAGTTTACTGCGCCCTGACTAATTTTTTGATACATAGTTTCCATATCATCAAAGGTTTCTACATTAACCTTTATACCATATTCCTTCTCAAATTCCTTTACAGTTTCTTCATCTATATTTTCACCATAATTGAAAAAGCTTATTTCTCTAGAAGAATCTTTACTACAACCTGCAAAAACTACCAACATTATTAAAAGACATGTTGATAGGCTCAATAATTTAAATAATTTTTTCATACTACACTTCCTTCCACATGATTTTATATATTATTTAAATCCTAAATATTCTTTCGGATTATAACATTATTTTAAATATATGTCTAATTGTATAGTATTTATTATTTAATTCACACAATACCCCTAAAACAAAATAAACCTCTATGTTTTTTATTTTAAAATTTTCACTTTATTAAATTATAAGTTTTAACTTGCGAAGTTACAGGATATGCTCATTTTCATTTATGGCACCATATTTTTTTCGAGCATCAAAAAATAGTTGTATCAAACTCTGATAATATGGTATAAATTCACCACTATCTATCATTGAAAATATCTCTTCTTTAGACGCCCACTTCACTTTCTGAACTTCTTCATACTGCAATGATAGTTCATTGATATCAACATCTTGTTCAATTAAATAAATATCGTCAAATCCATAGTTATAGTTCATGGTAATATGAGGTCTAATATTTTTTAAATCTACTCTTAGCCCAATTTCCTCAAACAATTCTCTTTCAGCTGCTGATTGGCTTGTATCACCTTTTATAGCACTTCCACCTACTGTTATATCCCACATATTTGACCAACCTTCTTTGAAAGGTTGTCTCTGTTGAATTAGCATATCACCATCTGAATTAAAAACACATACATGCACAACTAAATGATAATTATTTTTTTCAATAGGTTCACCTCGAACCATAGTTTCATTTGTTTTATTTCGATTAATATCATATACATCCCAAAGTTCCATATCATACCTCCCCTAATATATATTATTATATCTACTGATAAGTTTATTATATCTCATTACTTATGTTACAGTATTTTCACGTATAATAACAGCCCTAGTTAAGTCATATCAATGCCTAAGGCTAGAAATTGTACTTGGTCTTAAAGGAAACTCGACTCACTTCGTTCGCTGAGTAAGTTCGCCTAACTAAATCAAAGATTTAGAGGCTTATTTATGATACGATTCACTGTAATGGGCATAACGTAGACTTTTTAGTCTAAAACAATTTATATCCACAAATTATTAAAGGCTCCTGAGTTTTTTCTAGCCTAAATAAGATGGCTGCACATAATGATAACTAAATCATCATGTGCAGCCATTTTTATAAGCTTCTTTATTTTTTTACTGGTATCTGTATTTCGCTCAAATAATCCTCTGTATTTCTTTCATTCCAAGGTCCTTTTATAGCAACTTGACGTGGATTTCCAGCTATACTATATCCATTTTCCTCAATCCAATTTCCTAAAAAGTTGTATGCTGGTGCTAAATTAGAATAATCTCCTGGAACTAATATGCTAACAGCCTGCTCCACTACTTCAGTTTCCTTGAATATAAACTCATTTTCATTTTCCATAAGTTTGTCAACGCCCATTACTACCTCTACATCAACTTCACCTTCTTTATAGTCATCATCGTGATAAGTAGCATAAGCAATGTCGTTGCAATGAATGTTTTTTGATACAATGTATTTATCTAACCTTTCCCAAAGCATGCCTTCTGCATTATAAGCTGGTATAGTATCCCTCAAAGAAATAACCTTGTAACTAGGTATTGATTTTAATGTAACATTGTAACTCATATTAACCCTCTCCTTTTTCATATCCTTAATGGCGGAGTTGATTTTTTCAAGTCTTATTTCCTCAGCTCTTATATTATTCTTAATCTCTTCACCTTTGACTTTTAAAATATCTTCTAGCTTTTCCTCAGACTTTTCCTTCATACATACTGCTATATCAGCTACGTTAAAGCCCATATCTCTCAATGATACTATTAGGTTAATATCTGAAATCTGTTTTGCCGAATAATATCTATAACCTGTGAAGTCATCAATTTTAGCAGGCTTAAAAAGTCCCACTTCATCATAATATCTTAGCATACGGACAGATACCCTGGTCAACTTAGAAAAATCTCCAATCTTGAACATAAAATCAACTCCTATAAATTACTGCCATTCGAATGACATCTTTAGAATAATGCCTAACACCATGTGAGAGTCAATATTAAATCCCTATATCTTTCCAGCTTATTTTGAAGCTTCTTTTCCAAACAATTATATTAATTACAAAAAGAATTGCTATATATGCTACTACATAGGTAATATTATTTCTAATTATTATGTGTATTGCAGCAAATATCCCAATAAGCGCAAATGTAATCGCCCCTGGGCCTATAAGCTTACCACTATCAGTTGAAGCAAATTTCACACTAAAAGGCATCATCTTATTTGACAGTTTAAAATAAACTAATGATGATATTAAAAGGACTAAAAACATTACAATTAAGTCTAAGATTATCGATGGTCCCTTTAATATTAAAAACACCATAGCCGTAAATAAATAAACTGGTATAACTAATTTAAATAAGGTTCCTTTTATTGCTCCTTTTAATATTACTCCTGGATCTTTTATTGGTAATACCTTATATATAAATGCACCTTTATAATTATCGCTATTGTTTATATAAGCAGTGCAGAAGCATAGCATTAATACAGTTAAATACATTAATAAATGTACTTTTCCACCATAGCTTGTTCGAATAGTTTCGATAAAGGATTTATCTCTATCTGTAAAAATAAATAAAACTGGCATAAATACAGCCATTGAAAGAGAAGGATATACCTTAAGTTTAAAATTTCTTTCTGTAGATATCATATTTTTAGTAAATGTAAACATGCTTTTTTCAACTTTATCTTTGCAAACTATTCTGGCTATAAAATCTTTTCTTATTTTATCTCCACCTCTTATAGCTCCCCCATTATCATTTAGTTTTTGAAGGTTCTTTTCAAAATATGGTACTACCTTCTTAACATAAAGGATAATTAGTATTACTGGAGCTAATATTGCCATTACAGATAAAAATATTAAAAAAGGATTTCTATTTTCATCTATTAATATTCCAAAAGGAGCTGCAAACCACATAGATGGAACTAAACTATGCCAAAGCTTAGGTACATAGATAGCCGTAATATCTATAGTAGTAAAAAATCTATTAAATAACTGGTACCCAAAAGTAAATAAAAATGCTAATAATATTTGAAAGTAATTTATAATATCCTTTAGCTTTTCTCCATCAAAGAACTTTAAAACTAAAGTATATAAAAATGCCGTTATTACTACAACTAATAAAGCTATTAGTATGTTTTCCATAAAAAATATTGGTAAAAACATCACTCCATATTTTACTGTTCCAAAAATTAAAGGCATTAAATTAAGAGACAAAGATATACCAAGTAGATACATACATATATGAGTAAGCTTTGCCGCATTAAAGGTTCTACTATCTACAGGTTTTGGTAATAGTATATTTTTTTCCTTTACATCTAATAAAACAGCTGAAAAATCTGATATCATAAGTGATACCATCATAAATAGATTTACACCTATAATAATATTTATATTTTTTAAAGCTGGCATATCAGCTAACATTAACATTCCAATAAAAATGCTTAAAAATCCGTTAAAAAGAAGTAGTTGCTTATAATTATTCTTATCTTTATTTTCGGAAGACTTATTATTATTTGTCAAAACAGTACTTACTCTGCGTCCATCCATAGTTAATTTTATTTGCAAAATCATTCGCATAATATCATAATTAACACCGGCTTCTTTATACAGACCTTTAAATTTATCTAATAGTCTTAATATGACAAATTCATTCATAGCTATACCTCTTGAACTAAAGACACAAACTCTTTAGCAATCTGTCCGTGTTCATTAAATCCTGTTAATTCATTGAATACTTCTTCTAAAGAGCTTTCCTTTTCACTATTTTTAAGCTCCTCAAAACTTCCATCTGCAGCTATTGTTCCATTATCAATAAGTACAATTCTATCACTTACCTTCTCCACAACATCCATTATGTGTGAAGAATAAAATATAGTTTTTCCTTCCTTTGCAAGACTACTCATAACTTCTTTAAATATCATTACACTATTAGCATCTAGTCCACTTAGCGGCTCATCAAAAAATAATATATCTGGATTATGAATTAAACTACATATTATTAGCAACTTTTGCTTCATTCCTTTTGAATATGAAGATATTCTTGAGTTTATAGCTCCTTCAATTGTAAATAACTTCATAAGCTTTATTGCTTTTTCAATAAGGGTATTTTGATCTATGCCATATACTCCACCTAAAAAGCTTATATATTCAAATGCAGTTAAATTTTCATATATATCAGCAAGCTCTGGAACATATCCAATTTTCTTCTTGTACTCTACACTTCCATTACTTATATCTTGTCCTAATATTTTTACCTGTCCTGTATAGCCTTCTATTATACCAAGCATTATTTTTATAGTTGTACTTTTACCAGCACCATTAGTTCCTATATATCCTATTATTTGTCCTCTCTGTATCTCTAAATTTATTCCTTTTAGGACACGTTTATCTCCAAAGTTCATTCTAAGATCTTTAATTGATATTATACTCTCTAAATTCTCCATAAGCTTTTCCACCTCCAAAGCACAACATGTGCAAAATTAATATTTTGTTTAGGCATCTGAAAATAAATAATAAGTCAAAGATGGAAAGTATATTTTGAGTTAGTCAAGGAAACAGGTTCCGCAGATAGTAGCACGATCTAAGGGTTCTGTTGACGCAGTATAACACAAAATAGACGAGCATTCTGACTTATTTATTTTTTGAAGATGCCTTGTATCTCATACACTAATATAGTAGCAAATAAATGAGTTATTGTAAAATAAAGGTTTATTCATGGAAGATAAGGTAGACTTATTTTAAAGCCTACCTGTCAAAAATCTCTTTTATCAAACCTTTAACTTCTTCTATCCATTTATTGAATATACTTTATATATCAAAAAATAATTAATCTCTAATTGCATTTAACTTGTGAAGCAAATATTCTTTTTTGTTTAAAGGGTCATAAGTTGTCTTTTGGCGGGTTTTAGTAAATCCAAATGGTATTTCCTTGTATCCAAAAAACTTTGTTAGAAACATACCTTTACCTTCTGTATAGGAAGATATTTTTAGCTTGTATTCTTTTGAATTTTCTACTGGTATTAACCCTTTTATTAAAAATTCATCTTCAACAATAATGTAGTTATCAAAGGTTGCTCTCATAGTTTCTAAGTCCCAAATAGCTTTACCAAAAACATTTTGTGGAATCCTTAGTTCAAACTCATGCAGAGGTTCCAACAAGTAAGTTTTAGCTTCATATAATGCTTCCATAAATACCATAGGAGTTACATTTCTAAAGTCCGCTGGAGTGCTAACTGGACTAGAAAACTCTCCACATGTGAGTGTAACTTTTATATCAGTAACTTCCCAACCAAACAGACCCTGTTTGCTTGTCTTAACAACTGCTTCCTCAATGGCATTTTGAAAAGATTTTGGTAATGATCCTACTGAAACAGTGGAAATATATTTTAATCCCTCGCCTCTACCTGCAGGTTCTATTTTTAAACCTACTGTTGCCCAGAAAGGATTTAATTCTTCCTGCATACGCATTATTGCTGTACCAACATTTTTAGGAGTTTCTTTATAAATAGTCTGGATATTTGAAAACTCTACTTTAATTCCATAGAAATCATCTAATATAGAACTTAGTATTTCCATTTGAACTTCACCAAATAAGTTAATATAAATCTCTTTATCTCCATCATCCATACCTAATTCTAATAGTGGATCTTCTTCTGTGAGGAAGGTTAATGCCTTAAATAGCTCTCTATTTTCTTCTTTGTTAACAGCAGATATATTCGTTTTTAATGTTGGTTTAACTATAGATATATTTTTAGTTCTATCATTTGCAATTCCAATAACATCTCCAACCTGAAAATTTGTGAGCCCATATAAAATACCTATATCTCCTGCTTCTATACTAGATGTTTCAACAAGTTTACCATTTTCTAAGCCACTAATTTTATTCACTTTTTCTATCATATCTTTATTGGGTACTTCAATTTTATCTCTTACAGATATTTTACCGCCAAATAATCTTACATAAACTTTCTTTTCATTTGTATTTGTTCTTTCAATTTTAAAAACTACTCCAGATAGCCCACCGATGCAATCTTCACTGGCAAATGGTAGATAACTGCAAATTCCATCTAATAAATCTTTGATGCCAAGTCCAACTGATGCGGCACCAAAAAGTACAGGATATAAACTTCCTTTCCTTGAATAGAGTGAAAGCTTTTCTTGTATTTCTTTTTTATCATATTCTATTCCGTTAACATATTTCTCTAAAAATACTTCATCTAAATCTGATAAAATATTAATAACATCATCATTTGTTTCATCTAAATTATTTAGATAGCCCCCTCTGCTTCCTTCACCCTCTACCTTTTGTAATCTGACTATTTTATTAGACATTGTCTTTTTTATTTCTTCAAAAACTTTATTACAATTTGCTCCAACTCTATCTACTTTATTTATAAAAATTATGGTTGGAATTTTTAAAGCCTTCAATGTGTTAAATAATATTCTCGTTTGTGATTGAATACCTTCTACTGCAGATATAACTAATATAGCTCCATCTAAAACACTTAAAGAGCGTTCTACTTCAGAAATAAAATCCGCATGTCCTGGGGTGTCGATAATATTTACTTTAACATTGTTCCAAGTGTAGGATATTGCTGATGATTTTATAGTAATTCCTCTCTTACGTTCAAGCTCCATTGAGTCTGTTTGAGTATTACCTAAGTCTACCATACCAATTGTTTTTATAGCTCCACTGTAGAATAAAAGATTTTCAGTTGTAGTTGTTTTTCCTGCATCAACGTGAGCCACGATTCCTATATTAATTGTTTTCATATGCATCATCTCCCCCTCTAGTGCTCTTAATATCTTCTTTTTCCATCTTCTCAGCTATAACAGTCCTTATATTACAAAAAAGTTTGTTTGTGCGTTGTGATCTCGATATCTTAATCATCCTAATAATCTCCTTAAAAAACAAAAAGCCGCAAATGAACACAGGTTCACTTACAGCCTCATAATTATATGATCTAAATATAAACATAAAATATATGACTTTAATTTAGTCACTATCAAATAAATAATAGATCAGTTTTCTCGCCTATTTGCCACGAATACTGCGTCGTTAAAATCCTTGTCTCGTGACAAATATACTTCGAATCTTTGGTCTATTATTTATTTTCACGTGCCTTATACAACTTATTACTAAGTTATATACACTAAAATCTTATATCATATTTATAAATGCAGCAAAAATAGGCATAAAAATACCGTGTTTAGAACACGGCTTTCCTACTTATGCAAATAAGGTGTAACATGCTCATTTTAATACTGATTATTTTAGAAATACACAAATAAGCATGGTAGTCATTAATATTTCTTAAATTAATTCCACCACTAATAAACCTTGATAACTCAAGATTTTTTAAACGTACTTTCTAAAAACAATCCTTATTCAGTTAGTCTACTTAAAAACTACCTCTTTGCGCATATTTACAACACCTTTTCATTTATATTTCTTTCATGTTTATATTTAAATCTATTTATCTATATTATACATAAATTTAGTATTTTTTCAACAGTTTAACATATTATTTCATACAATTGTTCCTTAATTATATATAAAAAAAGCCATAGATTTCTCTATGACTTTAAATAGAATTATCTTCAATGCACTAATTAGTATCTTATCATATCTCTAGTAATTTCTTCTAAAGAATAAGAAGGAGAACCTCCTCCATCTAGATTTGGTTCTCCTCCAATACTTAAATACATTGTATTGAAAATTATCTTTTATAATACTTTCTTTATTTTTACTTATTATGACTTACTTGTGATACGCTTCCCCGCATCATCTGCAAGTGATATTTCTCCAATTAACTTCCTATTCTAATATATCTAATAAAAAAGTTAACTAAAAAACAAATCAGCTTACAATTTTGTAATAAACTCGTGAAGTAAGAAAATAAACAATAGCATAGAAAATAGCAAAGACAAAAATTGTTCCTGCTGTGCAGATCACAAACAATGTAACATTAGTGAGATTAAATACCGAAAGAAGCTTCACAATAACCTTAAAGGCAAAGGCAATATGAATAATTGCTGTTACAACTGGCAGAAAGAACACCATAAGCACTTGGTTGCCAATTGATTTTTTAATTTCTTCTTTGCTCATGCCAACCTTCTGCATGATTTCAAAACGCTCCTTATCATCATAACCTTCTGAAATCTGCTTGTAGTATATAATAAGAACAGTAGCCATAATAAAGAGTGCTCCAAGGAATATTCCTAGGAAGAAAAGTCCTCCGTATAGAGAAAAGAAGGATTCTCTGGATTCTTCCAAGCCTTCACAACGTGCATTAATAGATAATTGTTTTATTTTGCTATTAATTTTATTAGTTAAAGCAATTTCATTTTCCGCATTATCATCAGTATCAAAGGCAAAGTAATAAGATAAATCCTCTATTTTGCCATCAATCTGAGTGCTGGAAGCATATATTTTTTCAATTATCTTTTCATCAGGTACGATAATAAAGTAGCCGTTAGCAACTACTGCGGATGCTATTCCATCCACTGTCATGCTATTTATACGTTCTTTGATTTTAAACTCATTGCCTAAAATATTAATACTGTCTTCAGCTATTTCTCCTCTATAAGTAAAGAGCAGCACTTCATTTTCCTTTAAAGTAATAGATTTATTTTCCAAGTCATTATATTCACTTAGTGGTAC
This sequence comes from Clostridium sp. UBA4395, assembly GCF_002390995.1. NCBI lineage: Bacteria > Bacillati > Bacillota > Clostridia > Eubacteriales > Clostridiaceae > Clostridium > Clostridium sp. UBA4395. Next base: position 9,636 of record NZ_DGRF01000027.1, on the reverse strand, counting down.
AAACTCTAGGAAGCCTATATTGTTTGCGTCAAAATTACTTTCATCATCTGTGAAATAATTCTTATCTTGTATCATAGCTAGAGATGAAGATCGGTATTTAACTATATTTTTCAAAGTAATATTATCTTTATCTGCCTGCTCTTTTATAACATTATTAATAATTTCTGTCTTTTCTTTTGATAAATTTTTTGCGCTTATTGAAATATCTCTTGGATATCTTGTTCTAAGCACATCCTCCATACCAATATACAACGACACTGTTGTAGATAACATCACTAGAACAGTAGTTGAAAGAATACAAATGTTAGCAAGTCCTACTGCATTCTGTTTCATTCGATAAATCATGCCAGACACATTTATAAAATGATTGGTCTTATAATAAAACTTCTTATTTTTTCTAAGCATTTTTAAAAGAGCAATACTTCCTGCTGTAAATAAAGACCAAGTTCCTATCATAACAAGAATTGCTGCCAGAAAGAACATATTAAGCGCAGCTAGAGGCGATTCTGTAGTTAAGGCAATATAGTAGCCTGCTCCAAGGCTGAGAATTCCAATTAAAGTAAGAATCCACTTTGTTTTTGGCTCCTTTTCACCAACCTGACCGCCCTTAAGAAGCTCAACAGGTTTTGCAAGATGAATTTGTCTCATATTATTTATAAGAGTTAAAACAAAAATAAAGCCAAAGAGAATAACTGTTTTAACTATGGAGTTAGTTGATATAACAAATCCCATTGTAACCTTAAAGTTTAAAATCTTAAGAAGTACTAAAAACATAAGCTTACTTACTGCAATTCCAGATATCAGTCCCAACATCATGCTTATAATTGCCACCAAAAGGGTTTCCCAAAGCAACAACTTAGCAATATGCTTTTTCTCCATACCCAAAATATTATATAAACCCAGCTCTTTTTTACGCCTCTTTATAAGAAAGCTGTTAGTATAAAAAAGAAAAACCACTGAGAAAAAACCAATAACATAAGTACCTAATTTGAGTATTATTTTAAGTTCCGTCCCCCCAGACATACTGTTTAGTCCATCATTTACTGATATAAAATGCATGATATAAAACATGGCAATAGTGCTTATACAAGTTAGTATATATGGAAAATATGTCTTTCCATTCTTTTTAATGTTATTTACAGCCAACTTTTGATAGAACATCTTACTCATTTTTTACACCGCCTGTAGCAATTATAGTAAGTGTATCGGAAATTTTTTGATACATTTCTTCTTGGGACATGGAAGCTCTATATAGCTGATGAAACACCTCTCCATCCTTTATAAAAAGCACGCGACTTGCATGGCTGGCTGCTTTAGTGCTGTGAGTAACCATTATTATGGTTTCTCCTTCTTTATTTATATCATTAAACAGGTGAAGAAGCTCATCACTTGAATGAGAATCCAATGCTCCAGTAGGCTCGTCTGCAAGAATAAGCTGAGGATTAGTAATTAATGCCCTGGCAACGGCAGCTCTCTGCTTTTGACCTCCAGAAACCTCATAAGGATATTTTTGCAAAATATCATCTATTCCAAGCTTCTTTGCAATAGGCTTTAAACGATTATTCATTTCATTAAAGGACTTACCAGATAAAACAAGGGGCAAAAATATATTATCCTGCAAAGAAAAGGTATCAAGAAGATTAAAGTCTTGAAACACAAAGCCTAAATTATCACGACGAAACTTAGAAATTTCCTTTTCCTTAAGATTCATACTGCTTCTACCGCTCAGCACCACCTCGCCGCTTGATGGCTTATCTAGTGCTGCAATAATATTTAAAAGGGTGGTCTTACCTGAGCCAGACTCCCCCATGATAGCTAAGTACTCCCCCTTCTCAACTGAAAATGACACATCGGATAAAGCCTGAACATGATTTGTACCAAAACGGCTGGTATATATTTTTTTAAGTTTTTTCACTTCTAATATTGACATAATTTTCTCCTTTCAAACACTGAGTATTTCTAACATGTTCAGTATAACAAAAGGAAGAAATGTATGCCTTAACTTTGGCTTACATTTCTTCCTTTAACCTTACACAGTTGTAAGGCTGCATCAAAATCTTATTCTATTTGCACTTCAATTGTTGCCAGATTGATCATTACTTTTGTCCCTTCATCAACCCTGGAGTCTATAGTTATGCTGTGAGATAGCTTACTTAAAATCTGCTTACATAAATATAATCCAAGGCCTGTAGACTTTTTATCCCATCGACCATTATAGCCTGTAAAACCTCTTTCACATATACGATTTATGTCTTCTTCCCTTATGCCAATACCCGTATCTTCTATAACAAGAGTCTTTTCACTGAAATTATCCATGTATATTGAAATAGTTCCCTCTTTAGTATACTTCAATGCGTTTGATAGAATCTGCTCAATGACAAATACCAACCACTTTTCATCCGTTAAAACCTCACAGCTTAATTCTTCAAAATCTAACTTAATTTTCTTTCTTACAAACATCCTTGCATATTTTCGTACTGCCTGCTTTACTATATCATCGAGGCTGTATTTTTTTAACACAAGGTCAGAAGACATGCTCTCAAGCCTTAGATACTGCAGCACAAACTCTACATACTGCTCAATCTTAAAAAGCTCCATGGAAAGCTCTGAGTTTAGCTCACTTTCCGACCACTGAAGAATTAGACCCATCGCTGAAATAGGTATCTTAATTTGATGCGCCCATAAAGTATAGTAGTCTATTAAATTACTTCGACTCATATCTGCGCTATGAGCAATCTGAATATTATTGCTATAGAGAGTAGTAAGCAGATCCTTATAGTCCTTTTCAATTATATCTTTAGGCTCAGGGAGTTTATCAAAGCTTAAGGTAATGCTGCTTTTTAAATCTTGAAGCAATTTATGTCTATTATATAATCCTATAAAATCTATTATAAGGAAGATAACACCTATGCATGCACATAGTACACTAGCATAAACTACTGGCTCTACAGGAAGATTATATAAAGAAAATACAAGTGCAAAGATGGTACAAAACAAACCTAATAGAATAATTCCTTTAACACGCACTTTGAAATAGGAAATCATAAAATTAAAAACCTCTGTTTTCTTCATATCATTCCACCATATATCCTATACCTTTTTTTGTCGTAATAAAATCAGACAGACCTGCCTCCTGTAGCTTTTTACGAAGTCTTGTTATATTAACGGTTAAGGTATTGTCATCGATATAGCTGTCAGTTTCCCAAAGCCTTGTCATAATGGTATCCCGAGACACAGCCTTGCCTTTATTTTCGAGAAGAATCTGCAGTATCTTGTTTTCATTCTTTGAAAGCTCAATTTTTCTGTCGTGATAATTTAAGGTAGCATCACTTATATTAAGTATTGAACCTTTATGCTCAAGCAAGTTAGTCTGTCCTGTAAAATCATAGGTTCGACGTAATAAAGCCTGTACCTTTGCAGTCAGCACGTTAAGGTCAAAAGGTTTTGCAATAAAATCGTCTCCCCCCATATTCATAGCCATAACTATGTTCATACTATCTGAGGCTGATGAAATAAAAATAATAGGAACCTTAGAAACCTTTCTAATCTCACTACACCAATGGTAGCCATTAAAAAATGGCAAGGTAATATCTAAAAGAACAAGCTGCGGACTATAGGAAACAAATGCAGCAAGTACATCCTTAAAATCTGTCACACATTCTGCCTCAAATCCCCAAGACCTTATGTGATTCTTCACTGTTTTAGCAATTATCAAATCATCTTCTACTATTAGAATTTTATACATTTATTGCTCACCTTACTTTTCTTTCTAATATTTCTAAATCGATAGTATATTCTTCTCATGGTTTAAAAGCCATTGCTTTCTATCTATGCCACCAGCATATCCAGTTAAACTTCCATTAGTTCCAATAACCCTATGACAAGGTACTATTATCCATATTTTATTTCTACTATTTGCACTTCCCACTGCCCTAACACTTTTTTCATTTCCTACCCTAATCGCTAAGCTCTTATAGGATAAGGTTTCCCCATAAGAAATCTTCAATAATTCATTCCATACATTCTTTTGAAAATCAGTACCATTTAATGAAACCTTTAAATCGAATGCTTTTCTACTTCCATTAAAGTATTCATTTAACTGAGCAATAGTATTTTCTAATATTTCATTTCCTTTATTAATCACGGACTTTTCTTGCTCCACAAACATAACTGATAGTATTGAATCTTCAGAGCAAATTATTTCTAATATGCCAATAGGTGAATTAGAATAACCATAATATTTTTTAATCATACAAACACTTCCTAATAAAATTTTTATCATCGGTTATACTTTTATCTCAATTATACTATTTCTTTTTCTATACTCCTTAGGAGCAATACCTGCATTTTGTTTAAAACATTTATAAAAATTAGAAAGGCTTTTAAATCCTACATCATATGCAATCTCTAAAATAGTATCATTACTTTTACTTAGAAGCTGCATCGCTTTATTTTTTTAATTAATTCTCTATTTGGTTCAAAATTATGTTCCTTTATATCAGGTCTGCATAATTTACATGGTCTGAAACCTTCTTTTATGGGATCATCTACACTATTTAAAAACAATATATTCTCTGATATGCATTGCAAACTCTAACGATATAGATCTAAAAATGAAATCCACTTATCCATATTTAGATTCTGTCTAAACAACTTATTAGAACATTTTTTATAAATAGTTCATATAAATCTTATTTTATTATAATACTATATTTTCACTTATAAAAATAGTCCTAACCATTCAATACCAATGGTTAAGACCAGTTTTCGCATTTATTTATGATAAGGTTCTCCGTGATAGGTATAACAATTCCCTAAACAGTGTTCTCCTGCATCATATACTTCTGCCAAAGTGTCCTGAAATGACCTTCATTACTTACCAGATTAGAAAAATGACCTTCTTGAATAATTCTACCGTTATCCATAACCAATATTTTGTCAAACATATGAAGTAAATGAAGTCTGTGAACGCTACATATAATGCATCGGTCTTTATAATTATCAAATATATTCTGCATTATGGCTCTTTCGTTTATTGCATCTATACTACTTGTAACCTCATCCAGCAGCATAATACTCTTATCTTGAGCAAAATAAAGCCCTCTTGCCAATGCAAGCCTTTGCTTTTCCCCGCCTGATAAGTTTATTCCCTTTTCTCTTATATCTGTTTCTAAACCCTTTGGCATTCTAGCTAATACCTCATTCAGACAAGCCATTTTCATTACCCTTTTAAGCTTTTCTTCATTTAGCTCCAGTCCAAAATTAATATTCCAACCAATAGTATTTTCGAATATTTCAGAATCCTGAGGTACAAATAGAGCCATATCCTGAATTACTTTTAAATCGTTATACTCTTTTCCATCCATTATAAGATTAACATGATCAGGCTTATATAAGCCTGCAAGCATATTAAGAAATGTACTTTTACCTGACCCACTAGAACCTACCACAGCAATCTTTTCACAAGGCTTCATATCCAGATTAACATTGCATAGAGCACTGCCCTTATCTCCATATTTAAAATCAAGTCCTTTAACCGACATACGCTTCCAATTAAATCTGCTCTTTTTATTCTGTTCTAGTATTTTTGTGTATTCCTCCGTGTGTTTTACTAAATAACTTTGCTCTGCAGCTGAGTTTATTGGATCTACAGACTTTATTGATGCCTTCCAATGTATGATTTCATAAAAATTACTTGTAATCTGAAAGAATGCATCCCTCAACTGCCTAAAATAGTTAACAATCATTACAAGATTTCCTGTCATTATAGGTCCACCAGAATTACGGCATGACCATAAATAAAATATTATAATTGTAAGTTCTGTAAATATACCTCCAAAGGCTATAATAAAGCAGCGAGGCTGGTTAATCCAGAATTCATTCATGTTCTCGCTATAATACTCATCATACTTCTCATGAAGGTCTTTTCCTGTCTTTCTACCAAGCCCGAGATTTATAATTGTTTTAATATTTCCCACAAAATCGGATATCCTGGCAGAAAACACATGAAAGCTCTCATTTTGTCTGTCTAGAATAGGCTCAATTGCCTTATTCATTTTCGAAACAACAAATAAGTTAATTGATAAAAGTGTGATGCTTATTAGAGCTATCCTTATGTCAACCGTTGACAGGATAATAACCGGTCCTATTATTAGGATTATATTCTCCATGTAATTATTCTGTGAAAATCCAAAGTTGCGAATAGCTTCACCTGCAACCCTGATCCTGTTTACTACCTCTCCGGAATGATGTTCTGCATGCCACTTCAATGGTAGAGTACATAATTTATCATAAACATCATCTACTAAATGCTGCTGGTTTTTTAAGGCTGTATTAAACTCGAACCATCGTCCCGAATGATGAAAAACCTGAAATATAAAAAATCCTGCTACATAAAGTCCAAACCATTTTATGATTTTCGTTGGGTTATTTAACTGATAGGTTTGAAGAGAATTTATAGCCATCCCAAATGCGTAGGGCTGTAAAAGTTCTCCGCATATAGAAATTGAATGTAAAAAATATAGTGTAACCAATTTCCATCTATCTTTACCTGCATATTTCCACGTACTAACGAATAAATATAACATACTTTTTCCTCCTGTTAACTTTCATTCAATAAACTCAACATTATATTGAACAATAATTAGGAGGTACCCTTATGTGATATTTACTCTTCTTTCGTAATACATATCAACGTCACAATTTCTCAAATAACCTTTTCATTTATATTTCACCTCATCCCTTTTAAAATTATCTAGTATTAATTACCAATCTTTACCCATACATTATACCATATCGTCAATGTAAATCCACTTTAAACCTTAATTAACGTTTTATGTAATATATCAGGCTACAGACTGACTTTATATTTATTTCATATTGATAATATGCTTCCAACGTTACTTATGATACGTATCCCCATAACTATTACAAGTGAGGCTTTAAACATTTTATCCTCCTGGCTATTGATCAACTATTCCCTTATAGCTAGGGGTAATATTAGATATTCATAGTCTTTTGGGGATGAATGCTTTTGTAAGCGAATTCTGCTATGTGAAGCTCTCTAAAACCTAGACTATCATATAATTTCCTAGCAGTATTTCCAATAACACACCATAACACCACTTCTTTATAACCTCGATTATATATTTCGTTGCATAAATACATCACAAATTTTTTTCCTATGCCACGTCCTTGCAAATCTATTTTTACTGATACGCTGCTAATCTCATTTCCTTCTAAATGTCCATGTGCAGCAATTTCATCATTTTCTTCGTATGTAAAACGATTCGCTGCATCTGCATTCCACCCTTGTCGATTTTTTTCACTTGGCTGTTCAACCATAGAATCTGGAAAATCTCCTACTTTAATACGCATTTCATGAAATGCCTGTGCATACAAAGCATGACTTTGTGGATAGTCTTCATCAATATATAACCTTACAGGCAACTGGCCAATTGCGAACCTTCCTTCTGTATGTTTCATATAAGCACTTGAAAATTGCCTCTCATAGCCAAACCTCCTTGCGAACCTTTTTGACACCTCATTATCAGCACGAAAATTTGTCATGATTTTGCTTGCTTCTTTATGCAGTTTGTTTTCACCATACTGAACCACAGACTGTCCTATTCCTTTCCTTCGATATTGTGGTGCCACAAATACAATTAAGCAAGATGCTTTTTTTCCTGGTATTATTAGTGCTACTGCAACAATTTCCCCCTCTATGTATGCAACAGTGAGCGTTCCTGGTTCATTCTGCAATGCCCATAAAAATTCTTCGCTTGTTTCAATATCTTGAAGTAACATTTCCTTTACCACATCATACTCATTTTGACTTATTTCTTTATATAGAAGTTCCATTTCTCTTTTCTCCTCCCATAATTATCTTAGTATTATATATAATTCTCACTACACATTACTATTTGTCTATTATTCAAGTTTGTTACTAATTTCATTATAACATATTTTGTAAATATATTATTACTTAAGATATGGTATTTTTGCCTATAAAAATAGCCTTAGTCAAGTTATATCAATACCTAAGGCTAAAAATCACATTTGCTTATGATATAATTCTCCATTACAACTCCAACAGAGGTTTTTGTATCATTGGACTTCACTATATCTCCTATAACTCATTATCTATATCTTGATATATTAAGTTCCTTTACTCCGACTTAATCATAATATACCTCTTTATTTGCCATTTGCATTAATAACAAATCGCCATTTTAAGCTATAAGCACAAATCCAAGTCCCCTCATAATCAGTATCAATCTGTTCCAACTCATCATCACAGAAGAATATTGAAGCATCTCTTAAAATTATGGATGCTCCAAATATATCACCAAAATAATTATCTGCTGGAGGCCTTAGATTCATAGCTGTTACACCTTCAAAAATCATTTCGATATTGTTGCTTATTTGGCTATCTACTTTAACCATTACCTTTCTCAACTGTGTAAAACCCATACTTTTTTTTGAATCAACATAACCCCCACTAACATAGTTAATTTCATTAATAATAGAATCATGAAAATAGCATGTCTGATTCATCAATATATCCACATCATCTTGTGTCTCAACATAATGCCATTCTGTATCTCCTATATCACTATATAAGTTGTTCTCAAAAATACTACCTGTTAAGGGAATCAGGTTACCTTGTAATAGCCTAACCAAAGTATCACTGTCATCCCATAGCCATGAAAAACCTATATATTCAAAAAATCTAATATTCGAATCTAATAACCCCTTATATCCACCTAGCTGTTCATCTACAGATTGTGATTTTTTATAAACCCATTCGCATGGTCTATCTAAAGTAATTGAATTTACAAGTACCACAAGTTTATTATCCGTCTTATCCAAATAATCATAAAACATTAGGTTGCTTCCCATATCTTCAGGCGTCAAAACTAATAGCTTTTCATAATATCCTGAGTTGATTATTGCATAAACTTCAGATTTAAAATAAGTATCCCTCTCTTTATCATAAACACGTACCCTCATCTAAATACCCCCTTGTATAAATAAATAGATCTCACTCTTCTATATTTCTTATTGTAGAATGGTTTATCACAATTGTATATAAAAAACATAATTCCAGGGATGCTTTATTAAATATAACTAAAATAGCCTTAACCACAAATTTCAATGGTTAAGGCTGAAAACCTCACTTACTTATGGTACGGTTCTCCGTATCACATTGAAATGAGGTTTTTTTCATTAATCACCTAGATTAATTGTTTAAACTTATATCGTTACTAATTGTTCTTTAGAATAATTAGTTCCTTATTATACACTAGCTAATTAAATTATTTCTATATTGCAATATCTAAGTTCAATGTACTTATACCAATATTTCTTAAAATAAAAGAAGAAGGTATACCTTTAATATATACACCTTCGTCATTACTTAGATAGTTTATTAAGTTATCATCTAAATTAATCTTGATTGAATCAATTTCCATTACTTTAACTCATTTTTCTACATATTATATCATTTTTATATGTTTTAAAATAGTTTTATTCTTCTTCACTGTACTCTATTTCATCTTCCTCTAATATTGCCACATTCTTAATATATATTTTTAATAACTGGTCCTTTATTTTGTACTATAATAGTGCACTTTC
>NZ_DGRF01000028.1:0-20552 GCF_002390995.1 Clostridium sp. UBA4395 | reverse complement strand
GCATTTCGATTTACAACTGAGGATTGGTATCGATTGGTGTCGAAAGGGCTGCGTTTCGATTTACAACTGAGGAGATAAAATAGATGGTTTTAAATGCTTAACTTTGGGGAGCATTTTATTTTGTAAAGGAGTGGATATTATGCATATGGCTGATGCTTTGATTTCACCAGTGGTGGGAGGAACTATGTTGGCTGCTACTACTGGAATTACAGCTTATTCAATTAAAAAAATACAGAATGATATGGATGAAAAGAAAATTCCCTTAATGGGGGTAATGGGAGCCTTTGTTTTTGCTGCACAAATGATTAATTTTTCAATCCCTGGTACTGGTTCTAGTGGACACATTGGAGGAGGAATACTACTTGCAATATTATTAGGACCCTATGCGGGATTCTTAACTATGGCTTCTGTTTTGTTAATTCAAGCACTGTTCTTTGGAGATGGTGGGTTACTTGCCTATGGTTGTAATGTATTTAACCTTGGATTTTATACTTGTTTTATAGCATACCCTTTAATTTATAAATGGTTTACACGTAAAGGGATTACAACTAAGAAGATCTTTGGTGCCTCAATGGCATCTACTATAGTTGGTCTTCAAATAGGAGCTTTTAGCGTTGTACTTCAGACTCTTTTGTCAGGAAAGACTGAATTGCCTTTTGGAACCTTTTTATTGTTAATGCAACCAATACATCTAGCAATTGGAGTAGCTGAAGGGTTTGTTACATCAGCAATTGTTACTTTTGTATGGAAGGCTAGACCAGAAATTTTAGAAAAGGCAGCTAAAGGAGAAGCTCTTGGTAATATATCTATGAAAAAGATACTTACTAGCCTGGTAATTGGAGTAGTTTTAGTTGGCGGAACGCTTTCTTGGTTTGCCTCTTCAAATCCTGATGGATTGGAATGGGCTATGGAAAAAACTTCAGGAACAGCAGAATTTGAAACACCAGATGGAATTCATAATACATTATCAGAAATACAAAGTAAGATAGCGTTTTTGCCTGATTACAGTTTTAAGACAAAGGAAGATGAAAGTGAAGAAGAAACACCTTTAGAAGTTGAAGAGCAATGGCCTGCAGTTAGTGCTGGAACAAGTGTTTCAGGTATTGTTGGTGGAATATTGACACTGGCACTGGCAGCATTCACAGGATTTGTTATCAGCTTAGTTAAAAAAAGAAAAGAAAAGTTTAATAATAAAAATAAGCTAGGTGGTAATGAAACCACCAGTAAAATTCTACAATAAGGATTTGATTTTACATGGCAAAAGTAATAAATTCTCTTTATAATATGAGACTTCTAGATGATTTAGCAGGGAAAGAAACCACAATACATAGGCTTCATCCCATTACAAAGTTATTAACTACAATTGTTTATCTAACTGTAGTTGTATCATTTGGAAGATATGAAATTAGTAGTCTTTTGTCTTTTATTTTCTATCCTGTGGTTATTTTTGTGTTAGCAGAGCTGCCAGCTGTTCCAATCCTTAAAAGACTATTACTTGTAGAACCTTTTATTATTGGAATTGGTATATTAAACCCTATATTTAATCATCATACAATGGCTCTAGGTGATATTGTTATTTCAAGAGGATGGGTAATATTTTTATCTATTTTTATAAAATGTGGGTTAACGGTGACTGTTAGTATTTTATTAATTGCAACTACAGGAATGGATAAATTGGCTGTAGCATTGCGTATGCTGAAAGTTCCTAAAATCTTTGTATTACAGTTATTATTAACATATAGATATATATCTGTGCTTATAGAAGAGGTTTCTAGAATGATGAGAGCATATTTCCTTAGGGCGCCTGGACAAAAGGGCATACATAGAAATGCTTGGGGTTCTTTTGCAGGACAGTTGATACTTAGGACATTTGATAGGGCACAACGGGTGTATCAATCTATGAATATGAGAGGATTTGAAGGTGAGTATAATACAGGAACTATTGAAAAATTAAGCTTTAGTGATTTTGCGTATTTAGCAGGTTGGAGTATATTTTTCATTTTAGCAAGAATTTATAATATACCTATGATTATAGGTTCATTAATTACGGGGGTGATTAAATAGATGAGTTGTCATAAACTTGAGGTAAGGAACTTATATTTTTCCTATCCTGATGGACATGTAGCAGTAAAAGATATATCATTCACAATCCATCACGGTGAATCTGTGGGAATTATTGGTGCCAATGGTGCAGGAAAGTCCACACTATTAATGCTTTTGATGGGAGTTCTATTTCCAAGTAACGGAGAGGTGGTCATAGGAGATGTGTATGTATCAAAAAAAACATTACCCTTGATTCGTCAGAGGTTAGGAATGGTTTTTCAAGACCCTGATGATCAGTTGTTTATGACAACTGTATATGATGATGTGGCTTTTGGACCACGAAATTATAATTTTGATGAAAAAGAAGTTGAAATCAAAGTTACAAAGGCTTTAGAGTTAGTAGGAATATCTCACTTGAAAGATAGAGCACCCTTTAAATTATCAGGTGGAGAAAAGCGAGCTGCTGCAATTGCGTCGGTTCTATCAATGGAACCGGATGTATTAGTTATGGATGAACCAACAGCATCTTTAGATCCTAAATCAAGACGAAGATTAATCAATTTATTAAAAGGCTTTCAGCATACAAAGATAATAACTAGTCATGATTTAGATATGATATTTGATACATGTAAAAGGGTTATCGTGATAAAGGAAGGAGAAATTGCTGCAGCTGGAAACACAGTGGATATTTTAAGTAATGCGGATTTACTAAATGACTGTGGATTAGAAATACCTCTTTCACTTCAGAATTGTCCTATCTGTGGATCTTTAAAAAAATCATTTATTGAAGAAGGTTTTTTTAGATAAATGCAGAATAGTAAATAGATACAAGAATTTACTATAGGAGGTAAATGAAATGGCAGAAACACAAGGTATATTAACATGGACACTAGTATCTGAATGTCCAATTCCAAATGACGTTAATGATTTATTGGTTGAAGGAGAAGTAGCGATTGCTGCTTATAAAACATTTCGAGATAGTGCAATTTTTACCAATAAAAGACTAATTGTAAGAGATGCACAAGGACTTACAGGCAAGAAAGTAGAGGTTTATTCTTTACCATATTCTTCTATAAACATGTGGTCTACTGAAAATGCAGGGAAGCTTTTTGATCTTAGTGCAGAAGTTGAATTATGGACTAGAGCGGGTCAAATCAAAGTAAATCTGCAAAAGGGAGTAGATATACGTAAATTGGATAAGTTAATAGCTAATGCACTTTTAAAGTAATAATACATGAATATAAAAGTGTAATATATTTATTAAATAGCCGTTACTTAAGTTTTTAAGTAGCGGCTTTAACTTTTATAAACTTTACTTTGAGATTCATCATAAAGTATTCTTAGTTGCATTGTCATGGTATTTAATGTAAAATGATATTAGGGGGTGATTAGATGGAAGAAGACATGAAGTTGAAATCAACACCAATACAAAGGAATGAATATGATGTTGCCATTGAATTAACTAATTTATATTTTTCATATCGAACAGATTCACCAGAAGTTGAAGAAATTCAACAGGTATATGCTAGATTTTATGCTGTAGTTTGTGGAATGGATGTTAAATTCAGAAATGGTATACCTGTAAACAAGATTGAAGAATTATTACCAGAAACATTAAAAGAAAAATAAGTTTATTGAAGAACTCTCATTTTGAGGGTTCTTTTTTAAATATTTTTTAATAGAGTAGCATTTTAATGAAAAAATAGTGATTTAATCATTTAAATATGTAGAATTATTATGTATAATGTAGCTAAATGGAATAGAATTTTATATGAAAACAAAGGAGGAAGGTGATTATTATTAGGAGTAAAATAATTTATATTTTTATTGTAATTATGGCTGTAATGATGCTTTGTTTAACTACTTATAGCGAAAACATAATAATGGCTAAGTCTAAAGATGATGAATTAATTAGTAATAAAATTAAAGGGCCTTTTTATCCATGGGATGATGAATTACCCAATATAGAAACACCAGAGGGATTTCAATGGAGGGAATTTCAAGGTACTACCCTTAATTTTGTAGTAGAAAATAATATAAATGCTAATATTCTTTCTAGGGAGTGTAGAAATTTTACTGAAAAAACTGGTATTAGAGTAAACATTAGACCAATGGATTATAGTACAATGATAAATAAGATAAATAACGATTTTATATCTGAGAGAGCAAAGTTTCAACTTGTTTATGTAGATCCATATCAAACTCTTAACAGGTTTCATAATAATCTAGAGGATTTAAATTTATATAATAATGATCCTAGAATGCCTCATATACCAGGAGGTATGGAGGATTTTTTTGATGATCAGGTAAATATTCTATCCTACTTTGGAGATAAAACTAAGTTATGTGCTATACCGTTTGATACTACAACCATGATTTTCTTCTATAGAAAGGATATTTTCGAAAAGTATAGAGAACAGTTTATGGCTGAAAATGGATTTGATTGGACTCCAGGACAGAAAGATTTTACTTGGGAAAGGTATTGTATTGTTTCAAAATGGATTGATGAAAATGTTCCGGATGAAGAAGTTAAATATGGAAGTGCACAAATGGCTCAATTACATAATTCAGTATATTGCGATTTTTCTAATGTCCTTGAATCCTATGGAGGGGATTATTTTGATGATCCCTATGTTAATACATTAGGAGTAGAAAAACCCAAAATGGTTTCAGTTAAAAATCATAACCTTGAAGATGGATTAAGTATGTACAAGCAGATGATAGAAGTGGGTGCACCAGATAGTATTAATTGGAATTGGACGGATACTGCGGAAGCTTTTAAGAATGGTGAAATTGCAATGATGGCAAATTGGGATGAAAATGGAGCTGTAGTAGAAAATCCTAATTTATCTAAAGTGGCAGGTAAGGTTGGTTATAGCATCTTGCCATATGGAAATGTGAGAAGTGCCAATATATATGGAGGAGCAGGAATAGGAATTAATAGTAATGCTTCAGAAATTGAAAAGAAGGCTGCCTGGTTATTTATAGTTTGGGCAACTGCACCTCAGACTCAAAGTATGGTTTTATGGGAACCAGAAGGTGGAAGCATGCCACCGAGAAAATCTGTATATAATAGCAAGGATGTACAAGACATTATAGAAAATGTAAAAAGTGATACAAATGAAATAAGTAATTTAAACCACTTACCTGCACTGTTAGAGGTCTGGAAAGAGGATAATGTATATTTTAGATCTAAGATTAGTAATTTCTATTTTGTAGAGCAAATAATTATTAATAATGTAAGAGATATGGTTAAGAATGATTTAGATCCTAAGGTAGTAGCAGATAAAATTTTTAAAGAGTTGAGTTTACTACAATGAAGAGCGGGTATAAAATGAGAACTTCATGGATTAGAAAGAGCTTTAAAAACAAATTGCTAGTTATTTTTATTCTATTAATATTTATACCTATTGGATTTATATATATTATTTATAACAATGTTATGAAATCAATTATTACTACAAAGTATAGTGAATCTGCAAAACAATCTGTATATGAGGCAGGAAGCAATATTGATTTTATAATTGATAGCATTGCTGACCTGTCAGACATGGTTATTACTAATAGAGATTTTATTGAAGGTTTGAAAGGCTCATCAACTGAAAGTCATGAGGAACTAAATAATATACTGAGAAATTTTTGTACTACAAATGAAGAGGTGGAAAGTATATACCTTACAACTAAACATAATATTTATAATGTAGGGGCTAGCAAAACCTATGTTAAACAGGGAATTGATATTAATAATATCAATAAGACTCATGGTGAGTTAGTTTGGTTTGATACAGTTCCTGTTAGAGTTAAGATATTGTCGGGAGAAATTCCTAAGAATTATTTTTCTTTAGGAAGAAAGATAATAGACTTAAATAGCTTAAAGGATATGGGAACAATATTTATTGATGTAGATGAAACAATATTAGAGGATTCTTATAAAAGTCTAATTACAGAGGAGAATAGTGAATTATTTATTTGTAATGAAAAGGGTCAAATAATTAGCCATCCTAATAAAGAAATTATAGGAAAGAATATAAAAGAAAAAAATTATGCAAAAGAAGTTCTATCAGCTAAAATAGATATGGGTTCAATAGCGTTTACTGATGATAATGTTGAAAAGGTATGTATATACTCTAATATTACATCAACAGATTGGAAGATTGTAAAGATAGTAACTAAAGAGTATCTATACAAAGAAATTACAAATATGCAACGATATATGTTAATAGGTGTAATAATTTATGTAGTTATAACTATAATAATTTGTTTATTCTTTTCGTCTCAAATTTCAAAACCCATGGTGAGTATGAGAAATATGATGAAGAAGGCTGAAGATGGAGATTTACATGTGCGCATAAATATAGATAGAATTGACGAGTTAGGGGAACTTGGAAACAGCTTTAATAATATGATAGGGAAGATGAATGAAGTTGTTGATAAGTTAGTAGAAGAAGAAAGAATAAAAAAAGAGTTAGAACTTGAGACATTGCATGCTCAGATTAATCCACACTTCCTGTATAATACATTAAATACTATAAAGTGGATGGCAAAGATACAAGGGGATAAATCTGTAAGTAATGCAGTAACTTCCCTGATAAAACTTCTAAGGGTAAGTATAAACTTAGGAAAGGAAATGATTACTCTAGAGGATGAGATAGACTACGTTAAGAACTATATTAAAATACAAAATCTAAGATTCAATGAAAAAGTTAACATTATTTATAATATTCATGAAGACTGCCTTAATTGCTCAATACCGAAATTAATTTTACAGCCCATTGTAGAGAATTCTTTGATATATGGAATTAAGGAAGATGAAGAAGAGGAACCATTGGAAATATCTATAAATGCATATATAGAAGGTGAAAACTTAATTATTCTTATAGAAGATAATGGACCTGGTATCAGTGAAGAGGATTTAGAAAAAATCTTTACTAAAGAAAAGGATGTAAATAAATTTAGTAAAGTTGGATTAAACAATGTTAATGAAAGAATAAAGCTTTATTGTGGTGAAGAATATGGAATTAAGATAGGAAATAGAAGTGAAATGGGTACCTATGTTAAGGTGACGATTCCTAGGGGTATAATGAGGAACCCTACTGGTGACTTTTTAGTAGATAAAGAGGGTGATGAAAGTTTATAAGGTTTTAATTGTAGATGATGAGGTTCTTGTAAGAGTAGGATTAAAATCCACAATAGATTGGAATAGCATAGGTTTTACAGTTATAGGTGAGGCTCCAAATGGTGAAAAGGCCTATGAGATGTATAAGCTATATAACCCAGATGTAATTATAACAGATATAAAAATGCCTAAGAAGGATGGTTTATGGTTAACTGAAGAAGTAAGAAAAGAAGATAGCTTAACTCAAATACTGGTATTAACTTGCTATGATGATTTTACAAATGTAAGACAAGCTCTAAAATGTGGAGCTAATAATTATATTCTTAAATCAGAGGTAGAGGATGAGGAACTTATAAGTACCATGTTAGAGGTAAAAAGAAATTTAGATAATATAGATAAGGATGCACTAGGTAAGGATAAGGCTAGTGAAACCTTAATGAAGAGTAAAAATCAGCTTATAGAATATCTTATAGATGGTTCAAGTTCCTTTGATGAAGTAGATTTTGAGGGGTTTAAACAGATAGACTTTAATATTTATGGAGGGAAATATTCTATTTTAGGTTTCTTACCTGAAACTAATGATATTATTACATCCATTAAAGAAAGAGAAAATGAAAATGTGAAAAATGCTATGATAGAGCTTATAACGTGGATATTTTCTAAAGAAAAAATACAATGTCTTTTGAAGGAAAAGGAGGATGGACTTATATATTTTATATCCAAGGAAGATATTAAATATGGCGAAGTACAAGAGGTAATTAAATATATAAAGACCACTGTAATGCAATATTTTAATATTAAGCTAGATGCAATATATACACCTATGTTTAGTGAGCTTAGAGAATTTCCAAATTATTTTAAGGAATATATAGAAAAAACAAAAGATATATTCTATTTGCCTTTGGGTTCTGTAGTAGAAACTAGAGAAAATAAAGAATTGAAGGATATAAATATGCTGAAGTTCGAAAAACAATCTAAGAGTATTCTTATAAACTTTATAGAAGAAGGAAATCTAGAGGGTGGAAAAAGTCATATAGAGAGTATAGAGAAGAAAATAAATTGTTGTAAAATATCAGAGTTAACATGTAAGCTTATGTATTGTAATATTATTGTTAGTATATTAGAAAAGTATGAAGAATATTTTCAAGGTAATGATTATGATACCTTATATCAGGGGTATTACAATAAAATTATGGATTCTACAAGAATTATGTTTATATCAAAACTAATGTGTAAATTTTTAGAGGAGATATGTCAGTTAGTTCTAAGAATAAGGGATGATCAGAATTCTAAATATATTATAAATAAAGTTGTGGAGTACATTGAAAAAAATTATTCAAGTAAAGTTACCCTAGAAGATATCGCTACACATATTAATCTATCTAAACAATACCTATCATTTTTATTTAAAAAAGAGACAGGAATAAATATTTCTTCTTATATTATTAATCTGCGTATAGAAAAAGCGAAGGAAATGATTAATAAAGGTGAAGATAGCATGAAGGTTATCTACCAAAGGGTTGGATTTACAGATCAACAGTATTTTTATAAGACTTTTAAAAAAGTAACAGGATTAACTGTAGGTCAATATAAAGATACCATACAAAAATAGATAAAGTGTAGCACATTAATACTATTTAACTATGTTAAGTAGTATTTTTTTTATATAAAATTAAGATTAATGAAAAAAATGTAGAAATATATATAATTATGTTGCACAAATATATTAATATATTACACAAAAATATTAATATATTACACAAAGAACTTTGTGAAAAATTAGGCGAGAATAATTTACACAAAACTAAGGTTATTTTCCATTATAGGTTAATTATTTTTTTATTATAATTATGCCATAGAATGAAATTAAAAGTTTACAAGGGGGGATAAAGGTGGAGAGCAATATACCAAAGCTAGAATTAAAAGGTATACAGAAATTTTTCCCAGGAGTAACTGCCTTAGCAAATGTAAGTTTTTCTGTTAAAAAGGGAACGGTTCATGTGCTTTGTGGAGAAAATGGAGCTGGTAAGTCTACACTTATGAAGATAATAAATGGTATATATCAGCCTGATGGTGGAAGTATTCATATAGATGGAAAAGAAGTTAAGATACAGAATCCTATTGAAGCTCGTAAGCATGGTATATCTATGATATTTCAAGAGCTAAATTATATACCTGAGATTACTATTGAAGAAAGTATATTTTTAGGAAGAGAGCCTGTAAATAAATTAGGAAAAATTAATTGGAAGAAGATTAGAAAAGATACAGAAGAACTTTTAAAACAAGAAAATTTACCCTATTCGCCAACAACACAATTTAAAGATCTTACAGTATCAGATATACAAATGCTAGAGATACTAAAGGCTATGTCTTATAATTCACAGGTTATTATCATGGATGAACCTACATCTGCAATTACTAGAAAAGAGGTAGGAATTCTCTTTGATAAGATTGCTGAATTAAAAAGTAAGGGTGTAAGTATAATATACATATCTCATAAGATGGAAGAAATCTTTAAAATAGCTGATGAGATAACAGTTATAAGAGATGGTGTCGTTATTGATACTAAGCCAGCTAGTGAGTTAGATATAGACAAGGTTATTTCTCTTATGGTAGGCCGTAAAATTACCAATGCATATCCTAAGGAGGATATTAAAATCGGAGAAACCATGTTAGAGGTTAAAGAGCTAACTGATGGAAAACACTTTGAGGATATTAATTTCCATGTGAAAAGAGGAGAAATTGTAGGTTTTGCAGGTCTTATGGGAGCAGGTAGAAGTGAAGTGGCTAGAACAATATTTGGACTAGACCCATACCTATCAGGTGAGATTAAAGTTAAGGGTAAGGAAGTAAAAATAAAAAATGTAAAGGATAGTATTAACAATGGAATAGTTATGCTATCAGAAGATCGTAAGAGATATGGAATAGTAGGAATTAGAAGTATAACTGAAAATGTATCCATATCTAATTTAGAGAAATTCTTTTATAAGGGTCATCTACATAGTAAAAAAGAGATTAGTAGTGTATCAAATATATGTGAAAGAATGAAGGTAAAATGTCCTAATTTAGAAACCTCTATTGATTCTCTAAGTGGAGGAAATCAACAGAAGGTAATATTTGCAAAGTGGATGCTTAGAAATCCAGATGTTCTTATACTTGATGAGCCAACAAGGGGAATCGATGTAGGAGCAAAGTACGAAATATATAAACTTATTACAGAACTTGCAAAAGAAAATAGAGCAGTAATAATAATAAGTTCTGAATTACCAGAGCTCATAGGTATGTGCGATAGAATCTATGTTATGGCATCTGGAAAAATTACTGGAGAAATAGATAGAGAAAAGGCTACACAAGAAGCTATTATGAAGTTAGCTACAAGGGGGGAATAGAAGGATGAAGATGATAGATATTAGACATAAATGGTCAAAAACCTCAAGTAAATATAGTATTTACGTTGTATTACTTGCTATGTTTATGGCATGTTCTTTAATCAGTCCTGTATTTTTATCAGGAGAAAACTTAACCAATATATCAAGACAAATATCAATAACCACTATTATTGCTTTTGGTGAAACAATTTTAATTATATGTGGACTTATAGATTTATCAGCAGGTTCAGTTCTGGCTTTATCAGGTCTGCTTTCTGTTGCAGCCTTTAAGGCTACAGGTTCTTTGGAAATAGCAGTGCTAGTTGGAGTACTTGTAGGTGTTATATGTAACTTTATCAATGGGATAATGGTAACTAAGTTTAAAGCACCTCCATTTATTGCCACATTAGCTATGCAAACTGTAGCAAGAGGAGCAGCCTTATTATTTACAAATGGTCAAAATATTTATCAAATAGGAGACTTTATTGTACTAGGACAAAACTCTATAGGATTTATTCCTATTCCTGTAATATTCATGACTGGAATTACTCTTTTAACTTGGTACATCCTAAAACATACAAAGCTAGGTAGATGTGTTTATGCAGTAGGTGGTAGTGAAGAGGCTTCAAGAGCTTCAGGAATAGATGTAAATAAAACTAAGATGAAGGCTTATCTTATAAATGGTATATTTGTTGGAATCGCAGGTGTGTTATTTATGTCTCGTGTTAATGCTGGACTTCCTAATGCTGGTATAGGAGCAGAATTTGAAGGAATGACCGCTGCAATAATTGGTGGAACAAGCTTTACTGGGGGAATAGGAACTGCAGGTGGAACCCTTGCAGGAGCATTCATTATGGGATTCTTAAACAATATAATGAACCTAGTAGGAATACAATCTTATATGCAACAAGTAGTAAAGGGAGTAATTATTGCATTTGCAGTAATTTACGATATAAAATCTAAGAACAAAAGAGAAAGTAAAAAACTAGGTAGTATTACCGATAAAACAAAAGACAAAACTCTAGTGAAAACCAAAGGAAGTTCTGTTTAAACTAAATCAAGTTAATTAAAAATCAAAATATAATAAAAATAATATTATTAGGGGGAGAAAATGATATGAAAACAAAGAAAATATTAGCTTTAGCCATGTCATCGTTACTAGCATTATCACTTACTGTGGGATGTACTAATACTTCAAAGGAGGAACCAGCTGCAGAAGGCGAAAAGACTTATAAAGTTGCATATATTGCAAGAGCACAAGGAGATTCTTTTGCTGCTTGGCTTGCAAATGCAGTAAAGGATGAAGTAGCTGCAAACTATAAGGATGTACAGGTAGATATATTTGATGGAGATAGCAAGAATGAAGTTATAGCATCTCATATTGAGAATGCGGTTACAAAAAAATATGATGCAATTCTTCTTCAACCATTTGATTCTGAAGCACAAGTAGCACCAGCTATGGCAGCTATGGATAAAGGAGTTAAGGTTATTACAGTAAACAATCGTATTAATGATAATGATAGAGCAGCGGCAGTAGATGCAGACCCAGTTGACCAAGCTGCTAAAAATGCAAAACTTGCTTTAGAGCAAGTCCCTCAAAATGGAAAAGTTGTAGTTCTTATGGGACCAGCAGGTAATATGCACTCTGATAAGAGGCGTGAAGGATGGGAAAAAGAATTCTTTGCAAAGAGACCAGATGTTAAAATCTTAGATGAGCAAATTGCAAATTGGAATAAAGATGAAGCGATGAGATTAATGGAAGACTGGATTCAAACTCATGGAGAAATTGATGCAATAATATCTATGAATGATAACATGTGTGTAGGAGCTCTTGAAGCAGCTAAAGCAGCAGGAAAGACAAATATATTATCATATGGTGTTGATGGAACAGCAGAAGCTTGTTTAGCTATAAAAAATGGTGAAATGACATCAACTACTCTTCAAAGTGCTTACGAGCTTGCAGGAAAAGCTGTTAAGTTAACATATGATGTTATGACTGGTAAAGTAGAGCGTGATACTATAATGGTAGATTGTCCATTAATCACAAAGGATAACGCTGATGAGTTTATAGAAATTCATAAAAAAGCAGGTAATATAGACTAATAAAAAATGTAGACCTTGTACAGTTTTGTGCAAGGTCTATAATTGAACTTAATTTAGGAGGAATAAAGATGATAAACAAGGCAGTATATATGTGTGGAACTCATAATATGGAAACAAGAGATATTGAGGTTTCAGCTCCAAAGGATAAAGAAGTACTTATAAAATTAGAATATGTAGGAATATGTGGTTCAGATGTACATTATTATGAGCATGGTAGAATAGGAGACTTCATAGTAGATGGAGATTTTATTTTAGGTCATGAGTGTGCTGGAGAAATAGTTCAAGTAGGCCCTGGAGTTAAGAATTTAAAAGTTGGAGATAGAGTTGCTTTAGAACCAGGTCAAACTTGTGGTCAATGTGAATTTTGTAAAAGTGGTAAATATAATCTATGCCCAGATGTTGAGTTTCTAGCAACACCACCATATCATGGTTCTTTAATGAATTATATAACATATCCAGAAAATATGTGTTTTAAACTACCAGACAATGTATCAACTAAGGAGGGTGCTTTAGTTGAACCTTTAGCAGTAGGATTACATGCTGTATCACAAGGAAATGTAAAATTAGGGGATACAGTTGTAGTTTTAGGTGCAGGATGTATAGGTCTAGTAACTTTATTAGCTTGTAAGGCATATGGTGCTACAAATGTTATTGTTGTAGATGTTATAGATAAGAGATTAGATTATGCCCTAAAATTAGGTGCAACTAAAGTTATAAATGCTAAAAATCAAGATGTACTAGCTGTAATAAATGAGATTACAAACAATGCTGGTGCAAATGTGGTTATTGAAACAGCAGGATCTGAACATACAATAAAGCAGACACCTTACTTAGTAAAAAGGGGTGGAGCTATTGTATTAGTAGGACTTGCACCAAAGGATATAATTGAGTTTGATTTTATGCAAATTATGACTAAAGAGGTTGAAATAAAAAGTGTATTTAGATATAGAAACATATATCCAGCTGCTATAGGAGCAATTTCTGATGGGAAAATTGATGTTAATGGAATAGTTACCCATGAATTTGATTTTAGTGATACAAAGGAAGCCTTTGACTATGTTATAGAAAATAAGAATGATGTAGTAAAGGCAGTTATTAAGCTTTAATAATTTTGATTGGAGTGGCTAGAAGATGAAGTACTTATTAGGCATAGATATTGGAACCTCAGGTACTAAAACAGTGCTATTTGATAGGGGAGGAAATCCGATTTCCTCTTCTACAGCAGAATATCCATTATATCAGCCAGAGATTGGTTGGGCAGAACAAGACCCACAAGATTGGTGGAAGGCAGTATGTATAACAATTAATCAGGTTATAAAAGATAGTAATATAAATCCGGAATACATTAGTGGTATTGGCTTATCTGGGCAAATGCACGGTTTAGTTATGTTAGATGGAGATGGAAATGTATTAAGAAAATCTATTATTTGGTGTGACCAACGTACAGCTAAGGAATGTGTTGAGATTACAGAAAAAGTTGGAGAAAAAAGATTAATAGATATTACAGCAAATCCTGCTCTAACAGGATTTACAGCGTCTAAAATACTTTGGGTTAGAAATAATGAACCTGAAATATATGAAAAATGTAGGAAAATATTATTGCCTAAGGATTATATAAGATATATGCTTACAGGTGAATTTGCTACGGAGGTATCTGATGCTTCAGGAATGCAGCTTTTAGATATTAAAAATAGGTGCTGGTCTAAGGAAGTCCTTAATGCTTTAGATATTCCTATAGAGTATTTAGGGGATGTACATGAATCAATTGTAGTCAGTGGAAAAGTTCATAAAAAAGCAGCGGAGGTTACTGGTCTTAAAGAGAACACACCTGTAGTAGGTGGAGCAGGAGATCAGGCAGCTGGTGCAATAGGAAATGGCATTATAAAAAGTGGACAGATATCTTCGACTATAGGTACTTCAGGAGTAGTATTTGCACATTTAGATGAACCTATAATTGATGAGAAAGGAAGAGTACACACCTTTTGTCATGCAGTGCCAGGTGCATGGCATATGATGGGAGTAACCCAAGGTGCAGGACTTTCTTTAAAATGGTTTAGGGATAATTTTTGTACTAATGAAATTGAAGTAGCAAAAGGTATGGGAATTGATCCATATGTACTTATGACTAAAGAAGCAGAGAAAGTGCCTGCAGGTTCGAGGGGAGTAATATATCTTCCATATCTCATGGGAGAACGTACACCACATTTAAATCCCAAGGCAAAGGGTGTATTTTTTGGACTTTCAGCTGCTCATACAAAAAATGAAATGCTAAGAGCTGTAATTGAAGGAGTATCCTATTCACTTTTAGATTGCATGGAAATCATTAAAGACACAGGAATGAATCCTACTAATGTGATGGTGTCAGGTGGAGGCGGAAAAAGTGAACTATGGCGTCAAATATTAGCAGATATGTTTAACTGTAAAGTATCTACAAATAAATCATCAGAAGGACCAGCCCTAGGGGTAGCATTGCTTGCAGGAGTTGGAACCGGCGTATATAAGGATATACATGAGGCTTGTAGCATAGCAATTTCTGAAAATAGTGTACAATTTTCAAAGGAAGAAAATTCCCTAGTATATAAAAGATATTATGAGATTTATAAGAAGATATATAATGATTTAAAAGGAACTTTTGAATTATTATAATAGATTAATTATATTACAATTTATTAAGTTAAGAATGAGCACTCCTAGGGGTGCTCATTCTTATTTAATACCACAAGTATTAATAACTTTGTTTATATATTTTAGAATTTTATATATAATATTTATAGAAGCTTATTTAGATATAAAAACAACTGGTAAAATATTCGATATATGTTTTTAAAATATGCATTTAGTGAAATGGAGTTAATTTTAATGGTAGAATTACTAAGAAATCTTACGAATAATTTAGGGTATGTAATCCTTATTGCTTTCTTTGTTTCAAGACTAGGGAGCTTTAAGAAAATAGTACAAAAGGACAAATTTAAAAAGAAAGATCTAATTGTGCTTTCAATAATTTTTGGAGCCTTTGGAATTTTGGGAACCTACACAGGAACAGAGGTTAATGGAGCCATTGCTAATACAAGAATTATTGGTGTAATGACTGGGGGAATACTATGCGGACCTTTTGTAGGGACAATGGCAGGTATTATAGCTGGAGTTCATAGATTGCTTGTAGATATTGGAGGAATTACATCAATACCTTGTACAATAACTACTATAATTTCGGGAATAGTTGCAGGTTTAATATATAGTAAATCAAATGAAAATAACAAGTGGTTTTACGGGTTATTTGGAGGACTTTTAATTGAAATTTTAGAAATGATTTTAATACTTACAATGGCACATCCCTTTAGCAATGCCTTAACCATTGTAAAGAGCATATATTTTCCTATGAGTTTTGCTAATGCTATTGGAATTGCAATTCTAATATTGATAATTCAAAAAATACTTAAAGAAAAGGAAGAAATTGCAGCAAAACAAGCACAAATCGCTTTAGAGATTGCAAATAAAACCTTACCTTATTTTAGAGAAATGAATGAAAATTCCTTAGAACAGATATGCGGAATAATAAGGGAATCAATTAATGCAGATGCAGTATCTATAACAAATAAAGAAAATATATTAGCTCACGTAGGAGTAGGAGCTGACCACCATATAAAGGGTCAAAAGATTATAACAGAGGCTACAAAAAAGGTTATTAGAGGAGGTAATTTACTTTATCTAACAAATGCAAATCAGATTGAGTGTCCTAATGTAAATTGTAGCTTGAAATCTGCAATTATTGCTCCTTTAAAAGAAGGGGATGAAGTAATAGGTACATTAAAAATATATTATTGCACTGATAATGCCATTTCCTTTAGAAATATAAATTTAGCTGTAGGCTTATCCCAACTTATTTCTACCCAGCTAGAAATAAGTAAGCTTGGAGAACTGAAAAATATGGCAAATAGGGCTGAAATAAAGGCGTTGCAATCTCAGATAAATCCTCATTTTTTATTTAATGCACTAAATACAATAATTTCCTTTATTAGATTTAATCCTAATAAAGCAAGAGAATTAATTATTAATTTATCTACCTACTTAAGGTATAATTTAGATATAGGGGAAAACCATGTAGATATTTATAAGGAACTAGAGCAGGTTAAAGCGTATGTAGAAATAGAAAAAGCAAGATTTGGAGAAAAACTTCATGTAGTTTATAACATTGAAGATGATTTAGATGTTAAGATTCCAAGTCTTATCATTCAGCCAATAGTTGAAAATTCTATAAAACATGGCATCTTAAAAGGTAAAGGCGAAGGAACAGTTACTATTGAAATCAAAAAAGTTTCCAAGGACAACATTATGATAACAATTGAAGATGATGGAATTGGAATTTCAAAAGATATTATAGAAAAAGTCTACGAAGGTAAAATGGAGGAAAATAAAATAGGCATATCGAATGTTCATAATAGATTAAAATACATTTATGGTGAAGGATTAAAGATAGAAAGTTTGCAAGGTGGTACTAGAATCAGTTTTAATGTGAGTAAGATAAGGGAGTGATTGTATGAACTGTATTATTGTTGATGATGAATCTCCTTCAAGAGAAGAATTAAAATATTTTATAAACAATTTCAGTAATATTAAAATCATTAGTGAATTTGATGATTCTATTAAGGCATTAGAATATATTGAAGAAAATAAACCAGATATTATTTTTCTTGATATTAATATGCCAAAGTTAGATGGTATTGCATTATGTAAAATTATTAATCACTTTCCAAAACAATCCCTTGTAATTTTTATTACTGCCCATAAAGATTATGCTGTAGATGCCTTTGAAATTCAAGCTTACGACTACATATTAAAGCCTTATTCAGAAGAACGAATAGTTAGTACATTAAAGAAAATTGATAAACTTTCAGATAAAAAGAGTATAAATAATAAAATAACCCTTTGGAAAGATAATAAGATGATTGTAAAAAATATAATGGATATTTCCTATTGTGAAGCAAAGGAACGAGAAACTTTAATTTATATTAATGGAGTACAATATAATGTAAACTGTAGTATTTCAGAATTTTATAAAAAACTTCCCAAAGAACTCTTTTATAGAAGTCATAGATCTTATATTATTAATACTGATAAAATTACAGAGATAGTTCCGTGGTTTAACAACACCTTTATGTTAAAATTACAAGGTGAGAAAGTTGATATACCCGTAAGTAGAAATAATATAGGTGAGTTTAAGCATATAATGGGCATATAAAAGCACTTGATGTGCTTTTTTTGTTTTTTCATGTATGAAACCGTATAAACTCCTAAAAAACATATTATAATTTTGTTAACAAATAATTAATTAGGAGGGGTCCAAATGGTATCATTTATTTTAGCGATTATTGCTCTTATTATAGGTTATTTTATTTATGGTGCAATTGTGGAAAAGGCTTTTGGAGCAGATGAAAAAATTCAAACTCCTGCTGTAAGGCTAGAGGATGGTGTAGACTTTGTTAAAATGCCTGCATACAAAATTTTCTTAATTCAATTTCTTAACATAGCAGGTTTAGGACCTATTTTTGGTGCAATTGCAGGTGCAATGTGGGGTCCATCAGCATTTTTGTGGATTGTATTTGGATGTATATTTGCAGGTGGAGTTCACGATTATTTTTCTGGTATGCTTTCAGTAAGGCATGATGGGACAAGTATTCCTGAAGTTGTGGGTCAATATCTTGGAAAAGGCTTCAAAAACTTTATGAGAGTATTCTCAGTAATACTTTTAGTTCTTGTAGGAGTTGTATTTGTAACGGGACCAGCAAGTATATTAAAAGGATTAACAGGATTGAACATTACAGTATTAATATATATTATATTTGCTTATTACTTAATTGCAACAATGGTTCCTATAGATAAACTTATTGGGAAAATATACCCTATTTTTGGAATTTGTTTATTAGTTATGGCCATTGGAGTTGGTGGTGCATTAATTTTTGGTGGATTTGATATACCAGAAATAATACCTGCTAATTTGATTAATATGCATTCAAACCCAGATAAAAATCCAATATTCCCAATGTTATTTATAACTATTGCTTGTGGAGCTATTTCAGGGTTCCATGCAACACAATCACCTTTAATGGCAAGATGTATAACTAGTGAAAAGCAAGGTAGAAAAATATTCTATGGTTCAATGATAGCAGAAGGTGTAGTTGCTTTAATTTGGGCTGCAGCAGCAATGAGCTTCTTTGGTGGAGTAGCAGAGTTAAATGCTACTATGGCAATGGAAGGTCATACAGCAGCTTGGGTAGTAAACGAAATTTGCGGAAGCTTACTTGGAAGAGTAGGTGGATTACTAGCTATACTTGGAGTTGTAGCATGTCCTATAACTTCTGGGGATACAGCATTTAGAAGTGCAAGATTAACTATAGCTGATTCATTTAAACTTGATCAAGGACCTATTAAAAATAGATTTATAATTAGTATTCCTTTATTTGTAGTAGGCTTTATATTAACTAAGATGGATTTTGGAATAGTATGGAGATATTTTGGATGGTCTAACCAAACTTTAGCTACAATAGTATTATGGACATCAGGCATGTACTTAGTTACTAAAGGTAAAAAACACTGGATTGCTACTATACCAGCTACATTCATGACAGCAGTATGTACATCTTACATTTTAATTGCACCAGAAGGCTTTAAGCTTTCTCAAAGTATTTCATATCTAATAGGAATTGTAAGTGCAATTGTAGCAATGGTAATTTTCTTAATAGCAGCAAAAAAAGTAGAAACAAAAGCAAAGGGTAAAATTTAAAATTCTATAAAGTTCATTATAAAAATACTAATGGAATAAAAGTACTTATAGGCTAGATACATAAAAAGTGTTTAGCTTATAGGTACTTTTTTATATATTTTTACGCGTTTAATACCATCTCTAATACTTCAATCTAATTTAAAGAGGGAGTGAAGAGTTGTTACATACCTGGATAAGGATTGTATTACAATAAATAAAATAGTTTACAAATTGTAACTATAAATTTATTATAGAAGTATGCAATTGTAATAATTAGGCTCTATAGTTGATTAATGTAATAGTATTTTAGGGTAAATGGTAGTTATAGTTTATTCGGTTACTAGGAAGGAGTGAGTGGTAAATTGGCTATATATATAGTTAGACATGGTATGGACAATGAAAATTATAGAGGTGGATGGAGTGATTTGGGTTTAATAGAGGAGGGCATGGAACAAGCCAAATTATTATCAAATTATTTAAGTGATAAGAAAGAAAAGTACAGTATTAATAAAATTATAAGCAGTGATTTAAGACGAGCTGTTGAAACAGCTAAGGAGATTGAAAGTAAATTAAATATACCAGTGAAGTATTGTAGTGATTGGAGAGAAATAAATAATGGAGTTCTGGCAGGAATGGATAACAAGGATGCATTAATAAAATATCCTGGACTCTTTTTTAATACACTAGAGATGAGTGAGAGATATCCAAATGGGGAAAGCCCTAGTGAGTTTTACAATAGAATACAAAGTGCTTTTCTAGAGCTTTGCAACAATATTTCAACAGGAATGGAAGAGGATGATGTAATGATTCTTACTCATGGTGGAGTAATAAATGTTTTATACTATATATTAAATAATATAAAGTGGACAAATAAGTCACCTAAACTATCTAAAGCATCTACTACTGGAATGCACAAAATTGAGCATATAGAAGGAAAATGGGAAATAGTTATGAGCAATAGTGTTGAGCATTTATATTATCATAGGGAAATATAAACCTAGATTTATAGAGAAATAGGAGTATATAAAACTATATGTCTATATAAATATTTAAATAGGAAAATATTTATATAGGAAACTATATAAATATAAAACTATATAAATAGTTGTGCTGTTCATGGGGGTTTTGGGGCTTTTTAAATATTGTCAACGATTTTTGACTT
>NZ_DGRF01000017.1:0-3343 GCF_002390995.1 Clostridium sp. UBA4395 | reverse complement strand
TTCTATAGGTTCCATTTTAATAATTCACTAATCTTTTTCTAATGTTGAGGGTGTACATTAATACTATAGTACATCCTCAATATTTATTTAAGATTTAGATTTTATTATAAATATAGCCATAATATTATTAGAACTTCTTTTCTTCAATATCCTTTTCCTCTAATTCTACTAGCTCTTCATCTTCAATAAAATTATCTAAAGATGGTAATTCGCCTAAAGATGTAAAATCAAAATGCTTTAAGAATTCGTCAGTAGTAGCATAAAGATTTGGTCTTCCTATAACACTTTTCTTTCCTGATTCCTTTATAAGTCCTTTTTCTACTAAAGTACTAATAGCTCTATCACTTTTAACGCCTCTTATGTCTTCAATTTCTATTCTAGTTATTGGTTGTTTATAAGCAATTATAGATAGGGTTTCAAGAGCAGCCCTAGATAAGGATTGTCTTATATTAGTCTTTAACAGCATTTGAAGATAATCACTGTTTATAGGTTTTGTACCAAGTTGATAAGCCTTATTAATACATATTAGTTTTACTCCCCTAGACTCATCTCTTTCATATACCTTTTCTAAAACCTTTAAAAGTTCTGTAGCAAATTCTACTGAACATTCTAAAATACTTGCTATAGTGTCTACTTCCAATGGGTCTCCAGTTACATATAATAAAGACTCTATTATAGAAAAATATCTTTCATATTTAGATTCATCTATAAGATAATTTAACTGATGTTCTGATTCTTGAAGAACCTCTTCTATTTTATTTCTAGAATCAATATCTATACTTCCATCTTCTTTATTTACTCTACTTAAAATTTTATCATTAACTTCTACATCTTCATGATTTAAATTAGTATGTTCATTCATCCCCCATCACTCCTTCTAAATATATTTCACCAAAGTTACCATGTTGAACTACTCGTACATCCTTAAGCTTTATTAACTCTAACAAGGCTAAGAAGGTTACAATGATTTCCGTTTTACTTTTGCTCTCCTTTATTATACTAGTGAAGGTAGTATTTTTACTATGCACTAATACGTCTTTTAAGTAATCCATCTTATCTTCTATTTTAAATAACTCAACCTGTACTCTGTCTTCTATGTTGAAGGTTTCATTCATCTTATTTTTATATATTTCCATAAGTTCAATATACATATTATATAAATCCATCATGGTTATGCCCTTAAGTAGCTCTTTGGCATCTTGCTTTTTTTCTCTGGTATCTTCAATTATTTCAGGCCTTTTAGTAAATATAATGCCTGTATTCATTTGTCTCTTGCCCAGAAATTCAGCTATATTTTTAAATTTTTTATATTGAACTAATTTATCTATAAGCTCTTGTGTATCATCAACCTCTTCAATCTCTGGTTCCTTATTTTTAGGAAGTAATACCTTAGATTTTAATTCAATTAATGTAGTAGCCATAACAATAAACTCTGATGCAATATCTAAATCCAATTCCTTCATTTCATTTAGATATCCTATATATTGATTTGTTATATCTAAAATACTTATATTATATATATCCATTTGGTTCTTTTTTATTAAGTGTAATAAAAGGTCAAAGGGCCCCTCAAAGTTTGAAGTTTTAATTGTTAATGCCATGGTTTCACCTTCCTTACAACAAATTTATCTGCATACTAAAAATTTCAATATATATTTTAGCATGAAAACACTCATTTTAAATTATACTCTAAATTTAGTTAAATTTACAATAGTAAAAATGCTATATTTCAATTATGACAATTATTATTTTGGAATCAAAAATTACTGTAGTTCATTTAAAAATAAAAAATCACCCTAAAAATTTTAGAGTGATTTTTTATATCAGCATTATACATTTGGGGTTGTATATTGTAACTGATAACTATAACATTAAACTGAATTTTAAATTAACCTTTATATATAGTTTTCACAAATATTTATTTTTTATTCTATATTATTTATATTTAAAGATTAAATATACTTATATTGAATGATCAAAGATATTTGAAAATATATCTTTAACATTTTTAAAGAACTGAGATTGTTTTACTTCCCTATCACTATATAATTCTATTTTTCCTAGTAATTCATCTCCATTATAAACTTCACAATATCCAACAACATCACCAGCATCTATTTTTTTCAGTGCAGGATTAATATTTACTTTCTTTGTTAATTCTTCCTCAGTGCCTTTTTCTATGGTTACTTTTAAATCATCTTTTGCTTTTGCTATAAAGAAAGAATCACCTTTTTTATTTAATGGGATTTGTTGTACGTCTACATCCTTAGCTACTATAGTTTTACTTTGGTATTTAGAAAATCCAAAATCCATAAGCTTACTCGCATCTGCATTTCTTTGTTTATATGTAGGTGCTCCCATTATTACTGCAAGCATCCTTACATTGTCTCTAGTTGATGTAGCAGATATACAATACATAGCTTCTTGTGTAAATCCTGTTTTTAGTCCATCACACCCTTTGTAAAATCTCACCAACTTATTATGATTAACTAATTCAATTGGTGTTTTTCTACCTTCTGATATAGTTTCCATATATATAGATGAATATTTTAATATTATTGGGTGTTTTAAAAGCTCTCTAGACATTATGGAAATATCTCTAGCAGTACTTAAATGTCCTGAAGCACTAAGACCTGTAGCATTTTCAAAGTGAGTATTAGTCATTCCAAGTTCTTTAGCTCTTTCATTCATTTTTACTGCAAAAGCTTCTTCACTGCCTTCTAAGAATTCTGCCATTGCCACTGCTGCATCATTTCCTGATGCTATAGCTATACCTTTTAGAATTTCTTCCACAGTTCTTACTTCTCCAGTGTCCAATATCATACTACTACCGCCCATGGATTTAACCTTTTCACTACAAACTATTTTATCTTGAAGAGTTATTCTTCCATCATCCAAGGCTTCCATAGCAAGTAGCATAGTCATTATCTTAGTAACCGAAGCAGGTGCAAACTGTTCATCTGCGTTTTTTTCATAAATAACTTTACCTGAATTAGGCTCTAATAGTATTACAGATTTTGCCTGTGGCTCAAACCCTATTACATTATCTGCAGGCTCATTTTTTATTTCATCATCAGCAAAGGCTGTTGGAAGGATTATAGCCTGCAATGAAAGTAGTACGGATAATAATAAAGTTAAAACAAATTTATTCTTTTTCATAACCGACCTCCAAAACAATTATTATGAGGTTATTTTTACCTCAATCTTAAAAATTATCCTAAAAATTTAGAAATTTTATTTTCTAAATTTTCTTCTTATTTAGAGTTCCCTAATATAGAATTTATATCCTCAAGGTGTAGATATTGCTTTAAAAATAAAATGAAGGGGCTGTATCAGAATGAAG
>NZ_DGRF01000003.1:0-7789 GCF_002390995.1 Clostridium sp. UBA4395 | reverse complement strand
TTTCATGCTAAAGCTCTGATTTATTACTGTTTCCATTGTAAAAATATTTTTACTGTGATAAAATATATTACATGTATAAGGATAAAGAATTAAGGGGGCATAATAATGATAACAGCATTAAAGGTTGTAATAATTATTTCCGCATTAACAGTTATATTGGCAATATCTCTTCAAGAAAGTAAATCATCAGGCTTAGGTGGCTTAGTAGCTGGAAGTTCAGAAACTTTTTATAGCAAAAATAAAACTAAAACAAAGGAATCATTCTTAACTAAACTTACTATAGTATCAGCAGTTGTTTTTGCAGGGTCAATTATAGGAATAAACATATTTATACTTTAACTAAAAGCTATCCATGGGATAGCTTTTGTATTTAATGTCTGATAAAATTATATTAAAGATTAAATGTTTACACTTTAATATGATAACTTTATAATGTATATAGATGAATTTTTTAGTGATAGGGGAGAAAATAATGAGTGGATATGTTTCAAAACTTGAAACTTTAGAAATGGATTATCTTGTTGATGCAATTAGATCTCTTAAAACCAGAGAGGAAGTATATAGGTTCCTTGAAGATGTTTGTACAATAAATGAAATAAAAGCTATGGAGCAAAGACTTCAAGTTGCAAGAATGCTTAAAGAAAGAAGAACTTATTTAGATATCGCTAGTAGTACTGGAGCTAGCACTGCTACAATAAGTAGAGTTAATCGTTCTTTAAATTATGGAAATAATGGATATAAGGTAGTATTTGAAAGAGTTGATTGGAATGAATATGAAGATAAATAGAAAGTTATAATTAATCATAGATTAATTATAAGAAAAAGCCTTACTTTTAAGAGAGTAAGGCTTTTTCTATTTAATCAACTTATTAGAAATTAAAATAATTACAATATAAGGTTATGGTGTAGTAACTATATTGAGTAATTATTTATATGTCGTTTATAAATTCATAGTATATGGTATAATAAAGAATAGGTTAAATATTCATAGTATAGTATTATATTATAGTATAAAGAAGATTAATAAATTACATTAGATAACTATAAATTTAGGAGTGATTAGATGGATTTAAAAAAGCTATTAAACAAGGAGCAATACGAAGCAGCTGTTACCGTAGAAGGCCCCTTGTTAATTTTAGCAGGTGCAGGATCAGGAAAGACTAGAGTTCTTACTTATAGAATGGCACATATGATAAATGATTTAAATATATATCCCTCACAGATTTTAGCTTTGACTTTTACAAATAAAGCAGCAGGAGAGATGAAGGAAAGAGTTAAATCATTAGTAGGAGATATAGTTGATACAATGTGGGTTTCAACTTTTCACTCTAGCTGTGTAAGAATTTTAAGAAGAGAAATTGATAAGTTAGGATACAATAAAAATTTTACTATATATGATAGTTACGATGCTAAATCACTAGTAAAGCAGTGCATGAAAGAACTTAATATCAATGATAAAGACATAACTGATGGAGAAATTATCTCAAAAATTTCCGATGCTAAAAATAAATTAATATCTGCCAAGAAGTTTAAAAAAGAAAATGAAGGAAACTTTCGAATGAATAAGATAGCAGATGTTTATCTAACCTATGAGAAGAAATTAAAGACTACAAATTCTTTGGATTTTGATGATCTAATTTATTTAGTTGTTAAACTGCTTAAAGAAAATGATGAGGTTAGAGAGTTTTATAGAAGAAAATTTAAATATATTCTTGTAGATGAGTATCAAGATACTAATAAATGTCAATATGAATTGATAAAGCTTTTAGTTAATGAAAATGAAAATATATGTGTAGTTGGAGATGACGATCAATGTATTTATGCATGGAGAGGTGCAGATATAAATAATATATTGGACTTTGAAAAGGATTTTCCAAGAGCAAAGGTTATTAAGTTGGAGCAAAACTATAGGTCTAAATCAAACATATTAGAGGCTGCTAATAAGGTTATAACAAATAATGCGCAAAGAAAAGATAAAGTATTAAGAACTGAAAGTGAATCTGGAGAAAAGCTAAAAGTATACAGAGCCTATAGCGACATAGATGAAGGAAACTTTGTAGCAACTCAAATTAAAAGAATGATAAGAGAAGAAAATAGAAGCTTAAAAGATTTTGCTATACTTTATAGAATGAACTCTCAATCGCGTATATTTGAGGAAGCCTTTAGAAGGAATGAGATAACCTATAAAATAGTAGGGGGACTCAGATTCTATGAAAGAAAAGAAATTAAGGATATTATGGCTTACTTAAAAGTGATAAATAATCCTCTTGATGATATAAGTTTAAAAAGAATTATAAATGAGCCTAAAAGAAGTATTGGAGAAACAACCATAGCTAAGGTACAGGAATTTGCAGCAGAAAATAATATATGCATGTATGATGCGCTTTTAGATGCAGAATTTATACCAAATCTTTCTGCAAGAGCTATAACATCTATAAATAAATTTGTGAGTTTAATGAATACTCTTATAGTGGATGCAGAGAATATAAGTGTACCTGAACTAATTGAGGATATTTTAGATAGAAGTGGATACATGAAAATGCTTAAGGGTTCTAGTAGTGCAGAGGATGAAAGTAGAATAGAAAACTTAAAGGAACTTGTATCTGATGCTGTAGTCTTTGAAAATTCTTCAGAAGATAAATCCTTAAGTGCATTTTTAGAAAAGGTAACTTTAGTTTCTGATATAGATAATTTAGATGAAGAGAATAATGCAGTAGTAATGATGACTGTTCATAGCTCAAAAGGACTTGAATTTCCAGTAGTTTTCTTAGTTGGAATGGAAAATGGAATATTTCCAGGCATGGCTTCTTTGAATAATTTTAATGAGATGGAAGAATCAAGAAGACTTTGCTATGTTGCCATTACAAGAGCTGAAGAGATGCTATATATATCATCGGCAGAACAGCGAATGGTATTTGGTAGAACTGTGGGATATCCTATATCAGACTTCATAAGTGAAATACCTAAGGAATTAAAATGTGATTTGAATGATGATGGAGGAACTCAATCTAGAGGAAGTTTTGATAATATTAACAATAGAATAAATAATAAAGTTAATACTAATCCTCACTCCTTTAGAAGTGGTTTTTATAATTCAAAGAAACCTATGGTTTCAAGTGAAATTAGTGGCATGGAATGTGGAGTTGACAAATGTGCAGCTAAAGAAGAACTTACTATAGGTGTAAAAGTAAGACATGGTAAGTTTGGAGTGGGAACTGTAGTATCTATATCCTCAGACAATGGAGAAACTATAGTAACTATAGCTTTTAACAATATGGGAATTAAAAAGCTTATGCTTAATAAAGCAGGTCTGGAACTAGCTTAATATAGTGTAAGAAAGTCACGAAGACAGCAGAATAAGTTTATTATAGGCTATGTTTTAGATGTTAATAAAACATAGCCTATAATTAAATTTTAAATATATATAAGAGCTATTTTTAAGTTAATAGGAGGAAGCGTTATAATGAGTGATGATAAGCGTAGTAAAATGCTGAAGTTAGTAGAGGAGTTAAATAAATACTCCTATGAATACTATGTACTAGATAATCCTATCATATCTGATAAAGAATATGATAAAAAATATGATGAACTTAAGGTTTTAGAAAGTGAACTTGAAGAGGTTTTACCTTATTCACCAACGTTAAGAGTAGGAGATATAGTTTTAGATGAATTTAGAAAATATAAGCATAGAGCTCCTCTTTGGAGTTTAGATAAGGCTCAATCCATAGAACAAATTAAGAATTGGCATAATAGAAATATTAAAGCTATAAATGATTATAATAATAATCATGAAGAAAAACTACCAAGTGTTAAGTATATTGTTACTAAAAAGTTTGATGGACTTTCTGTAAACTTGACCTATAACCAAGAGGGGATTTTAATAGTTGGATCCTCTAGAGGGACTGGAGAAATTGGAGAAGACATTACTAGTCAAGTAAAGACTATAAAATCTATTCCACTCATAATAGATAATCACAGTATAATCGAAGTTCATGGTGAAGCTATTATGACAAAGGAAGCTTTTGAAAACTATAATAAAAATGCTTCTATCCCATTAAAAAACTTAAGGAATGGAGCAGCTGGAGCTCTTAGAAATTTAAATGTAAAGGAGACTGCCAGAAGAAATTTATCAGCTTTTTTCTATGATGTTGGATATAATGAAGGAAATCCTTTTGATACATATACTGAAATGATGAATTTTATAAAAAAAATGGGACTTCCTATGGATAATTATATGGAAACATGCATTAATATTGAAGAGATAGAAAAACAAGTTGAATATATTAATAGTATTAGAAACAACTTGAATTATGACATAGATGGGGTAGTTATAGCAATTGATGATATAAAAACTAGAGAGGTATTGGGATATACAATAAAGTTTCCTAAGTGGGCAATAGCTTATAAGTTTGAAGCAGAAGAAACAACTACTAAGCTTTTGGATGTAGAATGGAATGTAGGTAGAAGTGGAAGAGTTAGTCCTACTGCAATTCTTGAACCAGTAGAATTAGGTGGTGTAACAGTTAAAAGAGCTACTTTGAATAACTTAGATGATATTCAGCGTAAGGGAGTGAAAATTGGTGCTACAGTATTTGTTAGAAGATCTAATGATGTAATTCCAGAAATAATGGGAGTAGTAGAGGAGTCATTAGAAAGAAGTATTTCTATTGAAGAGCCTCAGGTATGTCCTAGTTGTGGGGAAGAATTATTTAGAGATGGAGTGCATTTGTTTTGTGAAAACACCTTGGCATGTAAGCCTCAAATGGTAAAAACTATAGTTCACTACGCTAGCAGAGAAGCTATGAATATAGCTGGATTTAGTGAAAAAACTGCTGAACAGTTATTTGAAAAACTTGGAATAAAGTCCATAGCAGATTTATATAGAATAAAAAAAGAGGAATTAGTTGGATTAGAAAAGTTTGGAGATAAGAAAGCTACAAATCTTTTAACAGCATTAGAGAATAGTAAAGACTGTGAATTATCTTCATTTATATATGGACTAGGTATTCCTAATGTGGGTAAAAAGACAGCTAAGGATCTATCAAAAAAATTTAAAACTTTAAAAAATATTGAGAAAGCATCCTTTGAAGAATTAATATCAGTTCCCGATATAGGAGATATAGTTGCAAAAACTATAGTTGAATTCTTCTCATTAGATAAATCTAGAGAAACCATAAATGAGCTATTAAATTTGGGTGTAACTCCAAGGGAGGAACAAGTTCAGCAAATAGATGAAAATCCTTTTAAAGATAAAACTATTGTAGTTACAGGAAGTTTAAAAGAATTTTCAAGAAATGAAATTAAAGATAAATTAGAAAGTTTCGGTGCAAAGGTAGCAGGTTCTGTAAGTAAAAAAACAGACTTTGTTATAGTTGGAGAAGACCCAGGTTCTAAGTATAATAAAGCTATAGAATTGGGAATTAGAGTGATTTCTGAAGAAGAATTTAAGGGAATGATTTAAAGTAGAAAGCATTAGCCCCATGGAGTTTTTATCCATGGGGCTAATCGCTATAGTAAATAATTTGTATTGTACTATACATATAATCAATATAAATTTTTCTGTTGATTAGGAGTATCATCCATAACTAAATAATTATTATTCTACATAGGAGAGTCAGAAGTGCTATCTAAAAGCTCTGAACTAGAGTTTTCATCAATTATTTCAGATTTTTTTTGTTGTTCCTTTTCCTTAGCTTGCATATCTATACATGAAATATTTAATATATGTGAGATTTTTTCAAGTATATAATTACTATATCTCAGCTGGCTATATATAGAATTGAAAACAACAAATCCCCAAATGATTATTATCATAAAAGTTATTAAAGATAAGATTCCTAATATTTTCAATATAATATCTAAGTAAACCATAAGATACCTCCAATTTATTTACACATTATTATAAATATTATATCACATGTTTACAATTGGAAAAGAAGAATTTTGTGTTAACTTGCTCAGAATTGTTTATTTTGAAATAAATGAGTAAATAATTTTAAATATAGGAGGTGTTGTGGTGAAGAAAATAATATTTACAGTACTTTGCATTATAATAATTTTAGCAGGAATATCTATTGAGAAAGATAAATTAAATTCTGTAAAATATAGTAAAGCGAATTATATAACTTACAATATGAATGTAAATCCTGAAGATTTACAGTTAACAAGAGAAAATACTGTAAGAGATAAGGATTTGCTAATAACACTTTTTGAAGGTTTAGTAAAAGAAGATAATAATGGAGAAATAGTACCAGCACTTGCAAAGGAGATAATAACCTCGGAAGATGGCTTAGAATACACTTTTATATTAAGAGAGGATATATATTATAGCACAGGAGAAAAAATTACTGCAGAGGCAATTAAGAGTTTTTTTAAAGGTTTTTTAAGTGATAGAAATAATGTATATGCTAGTAGTTTAGATTGTATATATGGAGCTAAGGAGTTTAGAGAAGGAATTGGTGATTTTTCAAATGTGGCAATAAACGTAAAAGATGATAGTACCATAGCTATTAGACTAAATTATAAAAATCCTTATTTTATTAATATCATAGCTAACCCAGTATTTAACCTTAGGGATTACGGAACCCTGGATAGGTATAAAGAAAATTTTACTTCAATAAGGTATACAGGGCCCTTTGTAATTAAAGATGTAAAGAATGATGGGATCTACATACAAAAAAATCAAAAGCATTATGAAAAAGCTAAAATTACTGATGAAACTATTAGAATTACATTTTTAAACAGCGAAGAAAATACTTTAGCTATTTTTGAAAAGTCAACGGATAGCAATACAGATTATTTTCCAGGTGGTATTGATATAATGATGGATGCTCCAATAAATGAACTTTTAAGATTATCTCAAAACTCAATGGTGAGAAGTTTTAATGGTTCAGCTGTATATTATTTAAGTTTTAACCCGGATAAAGCAACTGTTGGTGGAGATATAAATTTTAGAATAGCTATAAACTCACTTTTATCAAAGGAATACTACTCTCAACTTATATGCAAAGAATTACTTACTCCAGCTACATCCTATGTGATGAAAACAGATGAAACAGAACAAGTATTCTCGATTTTTGGAGATACTGAAAAAGCTAAAGAATTCTTTAACAAGGTCAATATCAATGAAAATCCTGAAATAAGAGTAATTTTTGAAAAAAATAACTTGAATAGGAGAATTGTTGAAGATTTAAGTATTGATATTAAAGAATGTAATGATTCAGAAATAGCTTTAAAAGAATATTCTAAAGAAGAATTGAAAAATGCTGTTGATAAAGGAGATTATGATATAGTATTGCAGAGGTTTGATTTCAGCTATAGAAATCCTGGAGAGTATTTTGAGAGTTTCCATAAGATTTCTAATAATAATCTCATTTCATATGAAAATGAAGAATATTACAATCTTATTAATTCTGCAAAATATGAAATGAATGACGAAAAAAGAAAAATTATTTATGAGGAATGTGAAAAAATACTAAGAAATCAGTTAATATCTATACCTATATATAATATTAACAATGTTGTTTGTGTTAAAGAAGGTATAAATCAAGTGTATGTAACTACCACTGGAAATATAAGATTAGAAAAAGTTAAAGGGGCTTTCGCAAAATAGATAACTCTCTTTTGTGATTGTCCTATCAAAAAAACTGAAATCAAAATTTGATTTCAGTTTTTTTATTGAAAATATTTCTAAAAATATAATCTTTTACTTAAATAAAAAATGCAGACTCCAAAGAACCTGCATTTTAGTTATAATTTTAATATGCGAAAACAAAATATAACCAATAAG